>NZ_UWOA01000024.1:0-70630 GCF_900604305.1 Mycobacterium sp. P7213 | reverse complement strand
GTGCAAGGGATCTCGTCGTGGGGGTTGCACATGCCGGGGGCGGCCCAGCGGGCCAGTACGGCATCGAGGGTGGCGCGGGCTTGGGGGTCGAGATAGCCCTTGATCGGGCTCATGCCGTCACGGTCTTGGGGGCCGAGCACAATCCCGCGGCGTTTGGCTCGTTGTTCGTCGCTGTAGTTGCCGTCGGGATGTAGATGATCGGCCAGCCGTTGGGCGAGTTTGGCGAGTTCGTCGGGGCGACAATCCGTACTCAATGCGGTGAGGTGCTGTTCGGCCTGGGTCAAGGTGCCGGCATCTATAGCCTCGGGCAGGTAGGTGAAGAAGGAGCGAATTACCGCGATGTGCGCGGCGCTGATCTGCCCCTCCCGCTGCGCGGCAGCCACCTCAGGCCGCACGGGTTCCAACGGTTCGCCGGTCATGGCGCGGCGCGGCCCGAGTTCGGCGGCCTCCGCCAGACGCCGCCCAGCCTCACCGCGGGTCAGATGCAACTCGTCGGCGAGCACCCAGCGCGGTTTCCCCCCGATCTCGGCAGGCTCGGCGGTCGCGAACTGGTTGACCAGCGGATGCTCCACCGCCGGAAGCCTGCGCCGCAACTTCTCGCAGCGCTGCAAGATCGCCAGGCACTCCCGCGGCGTCAACGTCTCGAAGTCCAGCTCGAGCGCCCGATCCAGATCAGCCGAAAGTGCGTCGAAGACTTCGACGACCTCTTCGCGACTGTTCGAACGCATGTGCTAATACTAGCGCCGGCCCCCGACAAACCGCCAAAACTGTCCACAGCCTAAAACCACTGTGACACAAGTGATCACAGTGGCAAACAGGCCAAAAAAGTCTCAGTCCCGGTATTCCACCGCGCCGTCGTCGAGCACCACCCGCCGGTTGGCGCCGTCGGGACCGGCGGCCTCGGTGCGGAACACCGCCTTGCCCGGCTCGGTCCGCCAGATCGAGGTGGTCAGCGTCTCCCCCGGGAACACCGGGTCGGTGAACCGTGCCGAGATGGCGCTGACGCGGCTGGCGTCGCCGCCGCCGAGTTCGGCAACCAGCGCCCGACCGGCGAAACCGTAGGTGCACAGCCCGTGCAGGATCGGCTTGGGGAAACCGGCCAGGGTGGTGGCGAACCACGGATCGCTGTGCAGCGGGTTGCGGTCGCCGGAGAGCCGGTAGAGCAGCGCCTGGTCCTCGCGGGTCGCATATGCGACGCGGGAATCCGGTTCGGTGTCGGGGATCTGGGGGGCGACCGCCCGTTGCCCGGGTTCCCCGCCGAAGCCGCCGGCCTTGCGGATGACCAGGGTGGTCAGCGTCTCGACGACCAGCTCGGAAGTCTTCGTATCGGTGCCGCGCGCCCGCAGCATCACGACGGCGTTCTTGCCCTCGCCCTTGTCCTGGATGTCGGCGACCTCGGCCACCACCTGCAGGCTTCCGGCGGGCGGCAGCGGCGCGAACAGTCGCACCTCTTGGGAGCCGTGCAGCAGCAGCGCCGGGTTGAACGTGCCGATCTTGGCGACGGCCGCAAAGCCCATGCAGCAGATGACGGCGTAGGTGGGCAACACCTGCTGCGGGGTGTCGTGGCTGTTCTCGGTGGTGAACGCCAGATCGGCTGTTCCGGCGCCGACCCCGAGCGCATAGAGCATGGTGTCGCGCTCGGTCCAGGCGAACGGCATCGGGTCTGCGGTCGCGCCAATGGCCGTCGGGTCCAGTGCCACGGATTCTCCTTCACCTCGGACGAATTGGCCCCCACCATTTCAGCAGAACCGGTCCCGTCGGCGCCATCCACACGGCAGGCTGTCGGACATGGGGAAGCGCATCTGGAACCACACCGGCACCGCGTTCGCACTGTTGGCCGCGGCGCTGGCCGCAGCCCTGATGCTCAGCGGCTGTTCGGGGACACCGCACCCGCGCAACATCACCCTGACGCTCGTCCGGCACGCGGAATCGGAAGCCAACGCCGCCGGAATCCTCGACACGTCGGTACCCGGTCCGGGACTGACCGAGAAGGGCCGCGTCCAGGCCCAGGAAATCGCAGATCAGCTCTCCCGCGGCCACCACGATGGTGTCTACGCCTCCTCGATGGTGCGCACCCAGCAGACCGCCGCCCCGCTGGCCCGCGAACTCGGCCGTCAGGTGCAGATCCTGCCCGGGCTGCGCGAGATCAACGCCGGCTGGTTCGCCGACAAGCCCCGAGATGTTGCCAATTCGGCATATTGGCTTGCCCCGCAGGCCTGGCTGCACGGTGACCGGACCGCGGCCATCCCCGGCTCGATCGACGGCAACCAGTTCAACGACGACTTCGGCGCCGCGGTCCAGCAGATCTACGACTCCGGCGACACCAACCCGGTGGCGTTCGCCCACGGGGCGTCGATCGCGACGTGGACCCTGATGAATGTCAAGAACCCCCGCGATGAGCTGTTGATCAACCATCCACTGCCCAACCTCGGCAAGGTGGTGATCACCGGCAACCCGGCCACCGGCTGGAAACTGGTGGACTGGGACGGAATTCGCGGATTCTGAGCGCAGCGGCGCCCAGCATCGGACGGCGAGACTCAACTCACCATTGACGTAGCCGATCCGAGCGACCACCATGACCGCATGCGTTATGTCGTTACCGGCGGTACCGGGTTTATTGGGCGGCGGGCGGTGGCCCGAATTCTGAAGCACAGTCCCGATGCGCAGGTGTGGGTGCTGGTGCGCCGCACCTCGCTGGGCCGCTTCGAGGCCCTGGCAGCTCAGCACGGTCAGGCATGGGGCGAGCGGGTGAATCCGCTGGTCGGCGACCTGACGGAAGAGAATCTGGGGTTGACCGACTCGGCACTCACCGAACTGGGCGACATCGATCACGTGCTGCACTGTGCGGCCATCTACGACATCACCGCCGGCGCGGCCGAACAGCAGGCCGCCAACGTCGAGGGCACTCGCGCGGTGATCGGGCTGACGAAGCGGCTCGACGCCACCTTGTCGCACGTGTCGTCGATCGCAGTGGCCGGCAACTATGCCGGTGAGTTCACCGAAGACGACTTCGACATCGGCCAGGAACTGCCGACCCCGTATCACCAGACCAAATTCGAGGCCGAAGCACTGGTGCGCTCGACGCCGGGACTGCGCTACCGGGTGTATCGGCCGGCGGTGGTGGTGGGCGATTCCCACACCGGCGAGATGGACAAGGTCGACGGACCGTACTACTTCTTTCCGCTGCTGGCCAAGCTGGCGGCACTGCCCCGGCTCACCCCGATGGCGGTTCCGGACACCGGACGCACCAACGTGGTTCCGGTCGACTACGTCGTCGATGCGCTGATCGAGTTGATGCACGCCGACGGGTATGACGGGCGCACCTTCCACCTCACCGCGCCACGCTCGATCGGGCTGCCCGGCATCTACCGCGCCGTCGCGCGAGAGGCCGGGCTTCCGCCGCTACGCGCCACGCTGCCCGGCGCCGTCGCGGCCCCGGTGCTCAACGTCGGTGGGCGGGCCCGGGTGTGGCGCAACATGGTGGCCACCCAGCTGGGCCTGCCCGCCGAGGTGCTCGACCTGGTGAACCTGCGGCCGACGTTCGTCGCCGACGCCACCCGCACGGCGCTGGGAGACCGCGTCCGGCTGCCCGAGTTCGCCGACTACGCGCCGAGGCTGTGGCGGTACTGGGCGCAGCATCTGGATCCCGACCGCGCCCGCCGTGACGATCCGGCCGGGCCCCTGGTCGGCCGGCACGTCATCATCACCGGGGCGTCCAGCGGTATCGGCCGGGCCTCGGCGATCGCCGTGGCCGAACGCGGCGGCACGGTCTTCGCGCTGGCCCGCAGCGGCTCGGCACTCGACGATCTGGTGGCCGAGATCCGGGCCGGTGGCGGGCAGGCGCACGCGTTCACCTGTGACGTCACCGATTCGGCGTCGGTGGAGCACACCGTCAAGGACATCCTGGGCCGGTTCGGGCACGTCGACTACCTGGTGAACAACGCCGGCCGGTCGATACGCCGATCGGTGGTCAACGCATGCGATCGGATGCACGACTACGAGCGCACGATGGCGGTCAACTACTTCGGTGCGGTGCGGATGGTGCTGGCGCTGCTGCCGCACTGGCGGGAACGACGGTTCGGCCACGTCGTCAACGTCTCCAGCGAAGGGGTGCTGGCGCACAGCCCGAAGTACAGCGCGTACGTGCCCACCAAGGCTGCACTGGATGCGTTCGCCGACGTGATCTCGACCGAAACCCTCTCGGATCACATCACCTTCACCACCATTCACATGCCACTGGTGGCCACACCGATGATTGCGCCGACGGGGAAACTGCTCCCGGTCGGGGCGATCAGCGCCGAGCATGCGGCGGCCATGGTGGTGCGCGGGCTGATCGAGAAGCCGGACCGGATCGACACCCCGCTGGGAACTCTGGCCGAGGCGGGCAACTACGTCACCCCCAGGCTGGCGCGACGGGTCCTGCACCAGCTGTACCTGGGCTACCCGGACTCGGCCGCGGCACGCGGCGTGGCGCCCCCAGAAACCCCCGAAGCCGTTGCACCCGCTGCGGCACACCCGACTCGACGGCGCCCGAAGCGGCCGTCGCGGGCGATCCCCCGGGTACGGACGCCCCGCCCGGTCAAGCGGGCGGTGCGGTTGGTTCCGGGCGTGCACTGGTGAGCCCGCGCTCGTGACGCTGCCCGTCTTCGCCGACTTCGATACCGGCGTCGACGACGCGGTCGCGCTGGTGTACCTGTTGGCCAGCCCGGATGCCGAGCTTGTCGGGATCGCCGCCACCGGCGGAAACGTTGCGGTGCAGCAGGTCTGCCGCAACAACCTGGCCCTGTTGGAGTTGTGCGGGGCGACCGGAGTCCCGGTGTCGCGGGGCGCCGACAGGCTGGCCCACACCGCAGAGAACAGCCACGGGCCGCAAGGGCTGGGGTACGCCGAGTTGCCGCCCGGCACCGGACAGCTCACCGGATACGACGCTGCTGCAGCCTGGGTCGCCGCCGCCCGGGAACATCCGGGGCAGCTGATCGGTCTGGCCACCGGCCCGCTGACCAACCTGGCATTGGCGCTGCGGACCGAACCCGCACTGCCCACGCTGCTGCGTCGACTGGTGATCATGGGCGGCACGTTCTCCGGCGAACGGTCCGGCTGGGCCGAGTTCAACATCGGATTCGATCCAGAGGCTGCCGCTGAGGTGTTCACGGCATGGGGAGCGGTTGCGCCGTAACGGCTCCCGATCGTGTGCGGCCTGGATCTGACCCGGCACATCGCGATCACGCCGGCCATCCTGGCGCGGCTGGCCGACAACCGCATTAATCCGGTGATCCGGATGCTCAACGACGCGCTGCGGTTCTATTTCGAGGCACACGAAGCACGCAGCCACGGCTACCTGGCGTATCTGCACGATCCGCTGGCCGCGGCGGTCGCACTGGACCCCACACTGGTGACGACTCGCCCGGCTGCGGTGCGGGTCGAGCTTGCGCCCGGCGATGCGCGCGGGCGGACGATCCCCGACTGGGATGCCGCACAGCCCAACGCACTGATCGGGGTGAGCGTCGACCCGGCGGTGTTCTTCGACCGATTTGTGCAGCGGGTCAGCGTATTCGCCGGCTCCCTTCCACCGAACGTGCGTTGAGGGTGATTCCGGAGCGGGGCGAATTCTCGTCCTGAGTACATGTTCGGTGTGGGCGCCGATCGGGACACTTGCCGGGGTTCACTCATACACCCCCTCCAGATACCACCGCCGCAGCCGGTAACACAGCAGCAGTGCCTGCCCGGGCGCCGCGCTTCCCGGCGAGTCCTCCAACAGCGCCTGGACTCGGGCGGTGCGCCCGGATCCCGGCCCCTGCCGCTGCGGATCCCACCACCGTTCGTCGACCGGCCAGGGACCGGCCCACCAGCGCAGCCGGTCTTCCCGGTCCCGGGCGACCAGCCACGCCGGGTCGGCCGAGAAGAGCCCCCGACCCGTCACCCTGATCGGATTACGTTCGGCGTCAAGCAGTTCCACCGGGTCGTCGAGTAGCACCGACGGCGAGGGTTCGGGGAGCCGGCCGGGCCACGGCTGGCGCGGGTCGGCCAGCGGCACCGGCTCGTCCCCCAGCGGGGTCAAGGTGATGCGCTCGGCGGGACCACGACCGCCGGAGAGCACCGGCACCCGCACCGCTTCGGGGCCGAGCAGGCCCTGCACCCGCACCAGGGCGCGGCGGGCACGCAACCGGTCCTCCTCCCCGAGCCCGCCCCACAGCGGTAACTGCAGCGCCTCGGTCGCCGATGCCACCTCCACCGGCTCCAGCCGCAACAGCGTCACCGGACCGGTGGGCCGATCTCGGGCGACGCGACTGTTCAACCAGCCGTCGAGCTGCCAGCGCACCCGATCCGCGGTGGCGTCCTCGGTCAACGGCTCGGCGCATCGCCACACCCGGGTCAGCTCTTCCCCGGTGTCGGTGATGGCGTGAATGGCCAGCCGGGTGCAGCCGACCCCGGCAGCCATCAGCGTCCGGTGCAGTACACCGGCCAGTGAGCGCCCGGCGAACGCCGCGGCGTCGACCCGGTCGAGCGGCGGATCGCAGTGCAGCACCGCCTCGAGATCGGGCGTGGGCTCCCGCCCGGACGGCCCGCGTTCCGGCTCGGCGCGAGCGAACCGGTGCGCGGTGAGCGCGTCGGGCCCGAACCGCGAGGTGACATCCGGGCGGGGCAGCGCAGCGAATTGTCCGATGGTTCGAATTCCCAAGCGCCACAACAGGTCGATCAGGCCGTCCCGCCCAGGCCCGGACAGGCTGGGCTCGGCGGCCAGCTGCCGAATCGACAGCGCCGACAGGAAGCGGGCGTCTCCCCCGGGCGGCACCACAGCGCCGGCACGTGCGGCGAGCACCGCGGTGGAGAGCCCGTCGGCGATCCCGACCTGACATTCGACATCGGTCGCGGCCACCGCGTCGACAAGGCGTTCGGCGGCCTGTTCCTCGGAACCGAAGGCTCGCACCGCACCACGCACCGACACCACCAGCAGCCCGGGCCGCAACACCTCAGCAGCCGGCACCAGTTCGTCGACCGCAGCCAGGACCGGCTCAAACAGCCGGGCATCACGATCGGTGTCGGCGGCCACCACATGCAGCGCCGGACAGCGGGCCGCCGCTTCTCGGCGTCGCAGCCCACGCCGCACCCCCGCCGCACGGGCGCCCGCCGAACAGGCGATCACCCGGTTGGCCAGGGTGACCGCAATCGGCGCGGTGGCCGGCAGCCCCGCCGCGGCCGCCGCGGCGACCGCGGGCCAGTCCATGCACCACAGCGCCAGTACTCGAGAGTCGGCCATGGGAAGGCTCGCTACCCGGCCCTGGTCCGCCCGGCCGCGCGTCCGGCGGCCCGCACCTCGAGCCGCACCGCGCCGATCCGCCCGAAGCCGGAGATGGCGCCACAGCCCGTCATCTTGTCGCCTACGGTCTCATAGCCGCTCACCCGGGCGTCCAACTGCAGCGCCGCGCCTTGCCAGGTGCCGCCGGAGACCAGCAGGGCGCAGCCCCGGTGACGCGCGCGGGCCAGCACCACCCGGGTGCGCGCCGGCGGTACCGATCGGCCGCCCAGCCCGAGCACCACCAGATCCATGCCGTCCATCAGCACCGTGGCCACCTCCACCGGGTCGTTGCCGGGGTCGGGGATCACCGCGAGCCGGCTCAGGTCGGCGCCCATCTCGGAGGCGGCCAGCAACCCGAGATCCGGCTGACCGACGATGGCTGCGTTTCCGCCGGCCGCCGTCACCGTGGCCACCATGCTCAGCATCAGCGAGCGGGCACCCGAGAGCACCGCCACCGTGCCGCGCGGCAGTCCGGCGGGCAACACCCCGGCCAGCAGCGAGGGGACCGGCAGCACCGCGTCGGCGGCCGGGGCCGCTGCAGCCGACAGTCCGGCCCCCCGCCGGCCCGCGCCCACCTTGCCCGACACCGCCGCCATCTGCCGACGCAGCTGTTCCAGCTGTTCGGCGCGATTTTCTCCGGCACCATGACGTTGCCCCACGTCCACCGCCGCCGTCATGATCGCCTCCGGAAACACTCGAATATGTTCGAAACTATGTTCGATTGACCCGAGTGAACACTCCCCCACCGACAACCGTCAAGCCAGATCCTTCGGCGGTGCATCAACGGCCTCTCACGCCCCATCAGCACCGCGCCCGAGCCGTCTACCCGTCGACGATTGGTACATAGTTCAAAATATGTAACACTGTTCCGCATGACCCAATCCGTGGAGTCCGACGCGGCTACCGATGCGCTGCCGTTGGGACCGCAGTCCCTGGTGTGGCGCTACTTCGGCGACAACCGAATGTTCTTGATCGGGCCGCGGCCCGCGGTGCTGCAGAACATGCTCGCCGAGCTCGGCCAGGGCGTGCTGGACCACTCGGTGTTCTTCACCGACACCGCCGCCCGCATCAAACGCTCGCTGCCGCCGATCTTCATGACCGTCTACGGCGCCGAATCCGACAACCCCGGCCAGCAGGTGCGCGACTTCCACCTCAACATCAAGGGGACCATGCCGGATGGAAACCGGTACCACGCCCTGGATCCCGAGACCTACTTCTGGGCGCACGCCACGTTCGTCGAGCAGGTGCTGTACTTCGCCGACACCTTCGTCAAGCGGCTGACCCCTGCCGAGAAGGAGCGGATCTACCTCGAATCGAAGACCTGGTATCGCCGCTACGGCGTCAGCGACCGGGTGATGCCGGCCGACTACGCCGAATTCGAGCGCTACTGGAATCAGATGCTGGACAAGGTTCTCGTCGACCACCCGACCGCCAAGTACGGCGTCGGCTATGTCACCAAGGGCTTCCCCTGCCCCAAGGGAGTGCCGCCGACACTGTGGCGGGCGATTTCGGTGGTCTTCAACCCGCTCGCGGCGTTTCTCACCACCGGCGGCATGCCGCCGAGCACCCGTGCCCAACTGGGCTTGCCGTGGAGTGATCGCCACGAGCGGCGCTATCAGCGGTTCGCCGCGGTCTGCCGGTCGCGGCCGGTCAACTGGGCGTGGGATCATTTGCCGATGCGACTGCGCTACAACCAATTCGCCTATGCCGGCTACGCCCGGGGTTGACCCGGCGACCACCGCCATCCTCGACGCCGCGGTCGTCGAGTTCGAGCAGCACGGCTTCCGGCGGGTCGCACTGGACGACGTGGCTCGCCGCGCCGGGGTCAGTCGCACCACCATCTACCGCCGGTTCGCCGGTCGCGATGAGCTGGTTGCCGCAGTCATCGACCGGGAGAATGCCGCGCTCTACGACGACATCGCCACCGAGCTGAAAAACTCTGGCGCCCAGTCGAATTACTATGTCGAGGCGTTCACCTCGGCGATCATGCAGTTTCGCCGACATCGGGTGCTCAACCGGATGATCACCGATGAGCCGGCGCTGGCGCTGGAGCTCTCCCGGCGGCACTACAGCGCGATTCTGGACCGCATGTCCGAAGCGCTGCGGGTGATCTTCCCGGCCGGGTTCGCCGAACGCCTCGGCCCGGCGGTGGTCACCGAATTGGCCGACACCGTCCTGCGCTACGCGGCGCTGGCACTGTTATTGCCGTCGCGCGAACCGCTGGATTCCGTCGAGGACATCCGCACGTTCGCGACCGAGCATTTCCTGCCCAGTCTTCCCGCGGCGCTGCGCGCGGTGCCGATATAGGGGCTCCCCACTCCTCAGAGAGCCGCACCGACTCCCATCGAGGCAACCACCTCAGGCATGTAGCTCTCCGCGAGCACAGTCGCGATGGCCTCGACTTCAGGAGCGAGCGGATACATGTGGCGATATTGCAGAACCTGTTTGCCGATCAACCCGAGCCGCTCGGTGAACGTCGGCATGCGGCCCGGATCCAGCAACGGCGTGTTGAACGGCGCGCAGTCGGAGCGCTGAAACTCGAAAGCGGCACTGATCCGCGGCGCGGCGCCAAGACGGCTGCCACGCCCGCCCCAATGCAGCACCGCCTGATTCCAGGCGAACATGGTGCCCGCCGTGGCCGGCAGCGCCCGAATGTCCTGGAGATTGCGGACCACCGTGTTGTCCGGCCCGTCCCAGCGACGTTCGACGAAACGATCATCGAGATGGGCGGGCAGCATGTACATACATCCATTGAGCGGCGTGGCGTCGGTGAACGGCAGCCACACGGTCAGCGTGTGAGGCGAGTTGTCGTCATCAAGGGTGTTGATCAACTTGTCCCGGTGCGGTCCCCAGCCGACGGCGTTGTCGTTGGGATTGACGTGCCAGACCCAGAAGTCGGGCAGCGCCTGGTACCCCTCGCCCATCACGCTGGAGAGGAACTCCGACAGCCCCTGGAAAGCCAGCCACAGCTCGTCGTAGACGAACGCGAAGGCCAACGGGATTCCTTGCTGGAACAGCGTCGACACGCCCGCGCGAATGGGCGCGATGGCCGCTTCCGGCAGGGCGTCGGGGACCTGGACGTAGCCCTCGCGCTTCAAGTTGGCCAGCTGGGTATCGAGCTCGCCCACCGCAGCGGACGGGCGGGCGCCCCCGGCTTCTATCGACATTTCCGGGCACAGTTGCGTCCAGAATTCGCGACGCTGCACGTCGGCAGCGGAAAGCGCAGCAATCATGGGGCTACTCCCACTCAATAGTGCCGGGTGGTTTGCTGGTGATATCCAAGACTACGCGGTTGACCTCGCGAACCTCATTGGTTATCCGAGTCGAGATCCGCTCCAGCACCTCGTAGGGCACTCGGGTCCAGTCGGCGGTCATGGCGTCTTCACTGGACACCGGGCGCAGCACGATCGGGTGGCCGTAGGTGCGGCCGTCGCCTTGCACCCCCACCGAACGGACATCGGCCAGCAGCACCACCGGACACTGCCAGATCTGGTGGTCCAGGCCGGCGGCGGTCAACTCCTCGCGGGCTATCGCGTCGGCCTGCCGCAGCGTCGCCAGCCGCTCACCGGTGACCTCGCCGACGATCCGGATGCCCAGTCCGGGACCCGGGAACGGTTGGCGGGCAACGATCTCCTCCGGCAGTCCCAACTCGCGCCCGACCGCGCGCACCTCGTCCTTGAACAGCAGCCGCAGCGGCTCGACGAGACTGAACTTCAGGTCGTCGGGCAGCCCACCGACGTTGTGGTGGCTCTTGATGTTCGCGGTGCCGGTCCCCCCACCGGATTCCACCACGTCCGGATACAGCGTGCCCTGCACCAGGAACTCGACGCCGCCTTGAGAAGCATCGTGGTCTCCCAAGGTGTCTCGCACCGCACCCTCGAAGGCCCGGATGAACTGGCGCCCGATGATCTTGCGCTTGCCCTCGGGATCGGACACCCCCGACAGCGCATCGAGGAAGACGGCGGCGGCATCTACAGTGACCAGCTTCGCGCCGGTGGCGGCGACGAAGTCGTTCTGCACCTGCTCGCGCTCCCCGGCGCGCAACAGCCCATGGTCGACGAACACACACGTCAGACGGTCACCGATGGCACGCTGCACCAGCGCCGCGGCCACCGCGGAGTCCACTCCGCCGGACAGTCCGCAGATGGCGCTGCCGTCGCCGATCTGTTCGCGCACCTGCTCGATCAGCGCATCGGCGATATTGGCGGGCGTCCAGGCCGCGTCGATGCCGGCGAACTCGTGCAGGAACCGGCTGAGCACCCGCTGCCCGTAGGGGGTGTGCAGCACCTCGGGGTGGTACTGCACCCCGGCGAGCCGGCGGGCGCGGTTCTCGAACGCGGCCACCGGGGCGCCCACGGTGCCGGCCACCACGGTGAACCCGTCGGGCGCAACGGTCACCGCGTCGCCGTGACTCATCCACACCGGCTGGGTGCCCGGCAGGCCCGAGTGCAGTTCTCCGCCGGTCACCGTCAGTTCGGTGCGGCCGTACTCACTGGTCCCGGTGTGCTCGACGGTGCCGCCGAGCGCCGCCGCCATGGCTTGAAAGCCGTAGCAGATGCCGAACACCGGAAGGCCGAGGTCAAACAGCGCCGGATCGAGCTGGGGCGCGCCCTCGGCGTAGACGCTGGCCGGCCCGCCGGACAGCACGATCGCCAGCGGATTGCGCGCGGCGATTTCTTCGACTGTCGCGGTGTGCGGGATGACCTCGGAGAAGACCCGCGCCTCCCGAACTCGGCGGGCGATCAATTGGGCGTACTGCGCGCCGAAGTCGACGACCAAGACGGGACGAGACGATGGTGATGACACGCACAGAGTGTAGTGGCGGCAAAAGTCAGCCGGACCAACGGCGGGCATGGTGAAGTGGAAGGACGCCGCAACGGAAGAAGGAGGACACGTGCTGGGTCTGCCCGAAACGGTGCGTGCCTGCCTGTTCGACCTCGATGGAGTCCTCACCGACACCGCCAGCGTGCATACCCGCGCCTGGAAGACCATGTTCGACACCTACCTGTCTGCGCGCGCCGAACGCACCGGCGAACCGTTCGTGCCGTTCGACCCGGAAGGTGATTACCGACGCTTCGTCGACGGTCGCAAACGCGACGACGGAGTGCGCGCGTTTCTGGCCAGTCGCGGCATCACGCTGCCCGACGGCGCCGACGACGACCCACCCGATGCCGAGACCGTGCACGGTCTGGGCAACCGCAAGAACGCGGCGTTCCTGGTGACGCTGCAGTCCGACGGGGTGGAGGTGTTCGAGGGGTCGCGGCGCTACCTGACGGCGGTCACCGATGCCGGCCTGGCCACCGCGGTGGTGTCGGCCAGCGCCAACGCCGGCGAGGTACTGGCGCTCACCGGTCTGGAGACGTTCATCGCGCAACGGGTCGACGGCGTGACGCTGCGCACCGAACACATCGCGGGCAAGCCCGCACCGGATTCGTTTCTGCGGGCGGCGCAGCTGCTCGGCGTGTCCCCCACGGCGGCTGCGGTATTCGAAGACGCGCTGTCGGGGGTGGCGGCCGGTCGAGCCGGCGGGTTCGGCTTCGTGGTGGGCGTCGACCGGGTGGGCCAGCGCGATGAGCTGCTCAGCCACGGCGCCGACGTCGTCGTCACCGATCTGGAAGAACTGTTGTGAAAGCGAGCCGATGATCGCGCAAGATTACTTTCCGATAGAACCGTGGCAGATCCGCGAGACCCACCTCGACCTGGATCTGCTGGGGCAGACGGAGTCCCTGTTCGCCCTGTCCAACGGGCACATCGGCCTGCGCGGCAACCTCGATGAGGGCGAACCGCATGGCCTGCCCGGAACCTACCTGAACTCGTTCTACGAGGTGCGGCCGCTGCCGCACGCCGAGTCCGGATTCGGCTACCCGCAGGCCGGGCAGACCGTGGTCGACGTGACCAACGGCAAGATAATCCGGCTGATGGTCGACGACGAACCGCTGGACGTCCGCTACGGCGAGCTGATCGAACACGAGCGGATCCTCGATCTGCGCGCGGGCACCCTGACCCGCCACATCCACTGGCGCTCACCGGCGAAGAAGCAAGTCAAGGTGCATTCGACCCGGCTGGTGTCGCTCGCGCAGCGCAGCGTCGCCGCCATCGAATACGTCGTCGAGGCGGTCGATGAATTCGTCCGTGTGACAGTGCAATCCGAGCTGGTCGCCAATGAGGACCAGCCGCCGACCTCCGACGACCCGCGGGTTGCGGCGATCCTGGAGAACCCACTGGAGGCCGTCGAACGCGAGAACACCAACACCGGTGCGGTACTGGTGCACCGCACCCGCGCCAGCGAACTGATGATGGCCGCCGCCATGGATCACGAGGTCGAGGTACCCGGGCGGGTCCAGGTCTCCACGATAGCGATCCCCGACGTGGCGGCGACCACCGTGGTGTGCGGACTGCGTCCCGGGCAGAAACTGCGCATCGTCAAATACCTGGCCTACGGCTGGTCCAGTGAGCGGTCCAGGCCCGCGCTGCGCGATCAGGCCATCGCGGCGCTGACCGGCGCCCGCTACAGCGGCTGGCAGGGGCTGGTCGACGCCCAACGTGCCTACCTCGACGAGTTCTGGGACGGTGCCGACGTCGAGGTCCACGGCGACCCGGACTGCCAGCAGGCGGTCCGCTTCGCGCTGTTCCACCTGCTACAAGCCAGCGCCCGCGCCGAACGCCGCGCCATCCCCAGTAAGGGCCTGACCGGCACCGGCTATGACGGCCATACCTTCTGGGACAGCGAGAGCTTCATCCTGCCGGTGCTGATCTACACCGCTCCGCACGCCGCGGCCGATGCGCTGCGCTGGCGGGCGACCACGCTGGATCTCGCGCGCGGGCGCGCCACCGAGTTGGGGCTGTCCGGCGCGGCTTTCCCGTGGCGGACGATCCGTGGCCAAGAATGCTCCGGGTACTGGCCGGCGGGCACCGCCGCCTGGCACATCAACGCCGATATCGCGGCGGCGTTCGAGCAGTACCGGGTGGTCACCGGCGACCCCTCGGTGGAGCAGGAGTGCGGGCTGGCGGTGCTGGTCGAGACCGCGCGGCTCTGGCGCTCGCTGGGGCACCACGACCGGCACGGGGTGTGGCACCTGTACGGGGTCACCGGTCCCGACGAATACACCGCGATCGTTCGGGACAACGTGTTCACCAACCTGATGGCCGCCCATAATCTGCGCACCGCCGCCGAGGCATGCGCCCGCCACCCCGATGCCGCCCACGAGTTGGGGGTCACCACCGAGGAGATGGCGGGCTGGCGGGACGCGGCCGACGCGGCGCACATTCCCTACGACGAGGAACTCGGGGTGCATCCGCAGTGCGACGGGTTCACCACGGCCGCGGAATGGGACTTCGACACCCGCAACACCTACCCACTGCTACTCAGCGAACCCTATGTGCGGCTGTACCCGGCCCAGGTGGTCAAGCAGGCCGATCTGCTACTGGCCATGCAGTGGCGCAGCCATGCGTTCACCGACGAGCAGAAGGCCCGCAACGTCGACTACTACGAGCGGCGCACGGTACGGGACTCGTCGCTGTCGGCGTGCACCCAGGCGGTGATGTGCGCCGAGGTGGGACACCTGGAGTTGGCCCACGACTACACCTACGAGACGGCGTTCGTCGACCTGCGCGATCTGCACGACAACACCCGCGACGGCCTGCATATGGCGGCGCTGGCCGGGACCTGGCTGTCATTGGTGGCCGGGTTCGGCGGCCTGCGCGACGACGCCGGCGTGCTGTCGCTGGATCCCGCCCTGCCGGACGGAATCTCACGGCTACGGTTCGGGTTGCGCTGGCGGGGGTTTCGGGTGACGGTCGACGCCAACCACAGCAAGGTCACCTACACGCTGCGCGATGGCCCCGATGGCCGACTGACGATCAACCATGCCGGCGAGGAGGTCGAACTGAGTACGCGGTCCCCGACGACGCTGCCGGCCCGTCGGCGCGAACCGCTGCTGCCCACTCCGACGCAGCCGCCCGGCCGCGAACCCATGCACCGCCGGGAAGTCGCGCGGTGATCGCTCAGGCGATACCGGAGGACCAGCGCAGCGCACCGAAGGCGCTGTCGGGCACCGCCGGGTTCTTCGGCGCGATCGGGTCGAGCCGCCGGTAGGCCTCGCCCTGGGTGGGCCGCAGGTCGGCCTCGCCCTTGTTGGGCCACAGCGATGCGGCCCGCTCGGCCTGCGCGGTGATCGACAGGGACGGGTTGACGCCGAGGTTGGCCGACACCGCCGCGCCGTCCATCACCGCCAGGGTCGGGTAGCCGTACACCCGCTGGTAGGGGTCGATGACGCCGTGCTCGGGGCTGTCCCCGATCGCCGCCCCGCCCAGGAAGTGTGCGGTGAGCGGAATGTTGAACAGCTCGCCCCAGGTACCGCCGGCCACGCCGTCGATCTTGGCGGCGATGCGGCGGGTGACCTCGTTGCCGACCGGAATCCAGCTCGGGTTCGGCTCGCCGTGGCCCTGCTTGCTGCTGTAGCGGCGGATGCCCAGCTTGCTGCGTTTGGTGAAGGTGGTGATCGAGTTGTCCAGATGCTGCATGACCAGGGCGATCACGGTGCGCTCACTCCAGCCCCGGGGGTTGAGCAGCCGCAAAATGTTGCGGGGGTCTTCGCCGGCTTGGTTCAGCAGCTGGCGCCACCGCGGGGTGTCGGTTCCTTGCGGACCGGAACCATCAGTCATCAGGGTCTGCAACAACCCCATGGCGTTGGAGCCCTTGCCGTAGCGGACCGGTTCGACGTGGGTGTCGGTGGTGGGGTGGATCGAGGAGGTGATCGCCACGCCGTGGGTCAGGTCCAGGTCCGGGTTGACCTTCAAGGTGGCCGCGCCCACGATCGATTCGGAGTTGGTGCGGGTCAGCACGCCCAGCTTGTCGGAGAGCTTCGGCAGCTTGCCCTTATCGCGCATCTTGAACAACAGCCGCTGGGTGTTGTAGGTGCCGGCGGCCAGGATCAGGTGCCGGGCGGTGAAGGTCTTGCGGTGCCGGCGCGCGCGCAAGCCGGTTCGTACCGTCGTCACCTGCCATAGCCCGTCGGCCCCCTGCTCGAAGGCGGTCACCGTCGTCATCGGATGCACCTGTGCTCCAGCCGATTCCGCCAGATACAGGTAGTTCTTGACCAAGGTGTTCTTGGCGCCCCAGCGGCAGCCCGTCATGCATTCGCCGCACTCGATACAACCGGTGCGTTTCGGGCCCGCGCCGCCGAAGTACGGGTCGGCCACGGTCTTGCCCGGCTCCTTGGCACCGTTGGCGCCGTCCGGGCCGAAGAACACCCCGACCGGGGTGGCCACGAAGGTGTCGCCGACCCCCATCTCATCGGCGACCTGCTTGACGATGCGGTCCGCGTCGGTGAAGGTCGGGTTCTTGACCACGCCGAGCATCCGCTTGGCCTGGTCGTAGTGCGGCATCAACTCGGCGCGCCAGTCGGTGATGTGCGCCCACTGCTTGTCGGCGAAGAACGGCTCCGGCGGTACATAGAGCGTGTTGGCGTAGTTCAACGACCCGCCGCCGACCCCGGCGCCGGCCAGCACCATGACGTTGTTGAGCAAATGAATGCGCTGAATGCCGTAGCAACCCAGCTTCGGCGCCCACAAAAACTCGCGCAGATGCCAGGAGTTCTTCGCGAAATCCGCGTCGGCGTAGCGGCGGCCTGCTTCCAGCACGCCGACCCGATAACCCTTCTCGGTCAGCCGCAACGCGCTCACGCTGCCGCCGAAACCCGAGCCGATGATCAGGACGTCGTAGTCAGGCTCCATCGCATCAGTATGCCCTACCCGGTACCCGCGGTAGCAGGGTCGCCGAGGCTACATTTCGTCGCGGTTTTCGTCTCCCGGAGACAAAGACAGGGCCGAAATCAGGAACCGACGGTCAGGCCGACCTTCTGGAACTCCTTGAGGTCGCAGTAGCCGGCCTTGGCCATCGCGCGACGCAGCCCGCCGACCAGGTTCAACGAGCCGAACGGGTCGTCGGAGGGGCCCTCGAGCACCTGCGCCAGACCGGGCCGCTCCCCGTAGGCGACCTGCATCAGCGCGCCACGCGGCAGGGAGGGGTGAGCCGCTGCCGACGGCCAGTACCAGCCGTCGCCCTGCGCCTCGGCTGCGCCGGCCAGCGGCGTGCCCAGCACCGCCGCGTCGGCACCGCAGGCGATCGCCTTGGCCAGATCCCCGGACGTGTGGATGTCACCGTCGGCCAGCACGTGCACGTAGCGCCCGCCGGTCTCATCGAGGTATTCGCGGCGCGCGGCGGCCGCGTCGGCGATCGCGGTGGCCATCGGCACCGAGATGCCCAGGACTTCGTCGGAGGTGGTCACCCCGGAGGTGGACCCGTAGCCGACGATCACCCCGGCCGCGCCGGTGCGCATCAGGTGCAGCGCGGTGCGGTGGTCGATCACCCCGCCGGCCACCACCGGGATGTCCAGCTCGGAGATGAAGGTCTTCAAGTTGAGCGGTTCCCCGGCTCCGTCGCGGTCCACGGCGACCCGCTCGGCGGAGATGATGGTGCCCTGGATGACCAGCAGGTCGACGCCCGCGGCCACCAGCGCCGGGGTCAGCGCCGCGGCGTTCTGCGGGCTCACCCGTACCGCGGTGGTCACTCCGGCCTCGCTGATGCGCGCCACCGCGGCGCCGAGCAGTTCGGGGTTCAGCGGCGCAGCGTGCAACTGCTGCAGCAGCCGGATCGCCGCCGACGGCTCGGGTTCTTTGGCGGCCGCCTCGATCACCTGGGCGATCTTGGCCTGGACGTCGGCGTGGCGGCCGATCAGTCCTTCGCCGTTGAGCACCCCCAGCCCGCCGAGCCGGCCCAGTTCGATGGCGAACTCCGGGGAGACCAGCGCGTCGGTGGGATGGGCCAGGACCGGCATCTCGAACCGGTAGGCGTCCAGCTGCCAGGCGGTGGACACGTCCTTGGAGGAACGAGTACGCCGGGATGGCACGATGTTGATGTCGTCGAGTTCATAGGTCCGGCGGGCGGTGCGGCCCATGCCGATCTCAACCATGTCACGCATGACGGGTCAGCCTCGTTTCTGTTGCTCTGCTTGTCTGCGCGCAGACGCGGGGACGAACGCCTGCTCAGCGCACGTAGTAGTTGGGGGCTTCGACAGTCATGGTGATGTCGTGCGGGTGGCTTTCCTTCAGGCCCGCGGCGGTGATGCGCACGAACTGTGCCTGCTGCAGCGCCTCGATGGTGGCCGAACCGGTGTAGCCCATCGCCGCGCGCAGCCCGCCGGTGAGCTGGTGGATGACCGTGCTCAGCGGGCCCCGGAACGGCACGCGGCCTTCGATGCCCTCGGGCACCAGCTTGTCCTCGGAGAGCGCGTCGTCCTGGAAGTAGCGGTCCTTGGAGTAGGACTTGGCTCCACCGCGGCCCTGCATGGCACCCAGCGAACCCATCCCGCGGTAGCTCTTGAACTGCTTGCCGTTGACGAAGATCAGCTCGCCGGGCGATTCGGCGGTGCCGGCCAACAGCGAGCCGAGCATCGTCGTCGAGGCGCCGGCGGCCAGCGCCTTGGCGATGTCGCCGGAGTACTGCAGCCCTCCATCGGCGATCACCGGCACACCGGCCGGGGCGCAGACGGCGACGGCTTCCATGATGGCGGTGATCTGGGGGGCGCCCACCCCGGCCACCACCCGGGTGGTGCAGATCGAGCCGGGGCCCACCCCGACCTTCACCGCGTCGGCACCGGCCTCGACCAGCGCGGCGGCGCCACTTCGGGTAGCAACGTTGCCGCCGACCACGTCGACCCGCTCCCCCACTTCGGCTTTGAGCTTGCCCACCATGTCCAGCACCCCGCGGTTGTGGGCGTGTGCGGTGTCGACGATCAGCACATCCACCCCGGCGTCCACCAGCGTCATCGCCCGGACCCAGGCGTCGTCGCCAACACCCACCGCGGCGCCGACCAGCAGTCGACCGTCGCTGTCCTTGGTTGCCAGCGGGTGCTGCTCGGTCTTGACGAAATCCTTGACGGTGATCAGTCCGGTCAGCTTGCCGTGGCCGTCGACGATCGGCAGCTTCTCGATCTTGTGCCGGCGCAGCAGCCCCAGCGCGGCGTCGGCGGAGACACCCTCCTGTGCGGTGATCAGCGGCGTCTTGGTCATCACTTCGGCGACCGGCTTGTTCTGGTCGACCTCGAAGCGCATGTCCCGATTGGTGATGATGCCAACGAGTTGGCCCCGCGAGTCCACTACCGGCAGCCCGGAGATCCGGAAGCGGGCGCACAGCGCGTCCACCTCGGCCAGGGTGTTCTCCGGTGTACAGGTGACCGGGTCGGTGACCATGCCGGCCTCGGACCGCTTGACGGTCTCGACCTGGCCGGCCTGCTCGGTGACGGGCAGATTGCGGTGCAGCACGCCCATGCCACCGGCGCGGGCCATCGCGATCGCCATCCGGGCCTCGGTGACGGTGTCCATCGCGGAGCTGACCAGCGGCACCTTGAGGGCGATGTTGCGCGTGAGCCGACTCGCGGTGTCGGCGGTAGCCGGCACCACGTCGGATGCCGCCGGAAGCAGCAGGACGTCATCGAAGGTCAGCCCCAGCATCGCGATCTTGGGGGACTGTCCGTCGAGCGCGCCACCGGCATATACCGCATCGTCTTGCGGACCCATGGCACCAGTCATCGGAGCGCTGACCTCTGTTTTGGACAACCAACGGCCATCTGGGAGCCTCCACTACAAAACCGGGGTGAGAATTCCATCTTAATGGCGGCGCGCAGCCGCCTTCGCCCGCCACCACCCTTGGTCTCCGGGCGGGCCCCTTGGCCCACCGCTGGCGTTCTGTCAGGGCTACTGCGTACCCTGATGGGCGTGCGTGACCACCTGCCACCCGGTTTGCCGCCCGACCCGTTCGCCGACGATCCGCATGACCCGTCTGCCGCACTGGACGCAGTCGAACCGGGCCAGCCGCTCGACCCGCAGGAACGGACCGCAGTCGAGGCCGACCTCGCAGATCTGGCGGTCTATGAAGCGCTGCTGGCGCACAGAGGAATTCGCGGCCTGGTGGTCTGCTGCGACGACTGCCAACAGGACCACTACCACGACTGGGACATGCTGCGCGCCAACCTGCTGCAGCTGCTGATCGACGGCACCGTCCGCCCGCACGAGCCGGCCTACGACCCGGAGCCGGACAGCTACGTGACGTGGGATTACTGCCGCGGTTATGCCGATGCGTCGCTCAACGGGGCGACCTCGGAAGCCGACGGCTACCGCTGATCAGGTCGCTGCCAGTTTCCACCGCGGTGGACCACCAGCTGCGCGGCGTCGTCACGCAGGCCGCGTAACTCTGCTGCCGTGTGCGCGCCGGCGGCGTCGTTCAAATCGGCCAGCATGCACGCCAACGCCCATTGCAGGGGAATCAACCCCAGCCGGCCGGTGTGCTGCAGTGCGGCCTCGGCCACGGCGCGTGCTCGGTCGAGGTTCCCCGCGCAACACAGCGCGCCGGCCAGCACCACCTGACTTTTCACCCGGTGTCGCGTCATACCGTCGCTCACCAGCTCGCACGCCTGCTCGGCATGGCGCACCGCGGCGACTCCATCGCCGGTGACCATCGCCAGTTCCGCGGTCACCCAATGCCGGCGCACCGCCAGGCGCGCCGGCGCGGTGGACGGCTCCGGTTCGGCGCGGGCCAGCAGTGCCGCCGACGCCGCGAAACGCCCCACTCCGAGGGCGTCGGCGGCCAGCCCGACCAGCGCATCGGCGCGGGCTTCAGGGTCGACTTCGCGGTCATTGAGGGCCAGCGCCAGCGCGCGGCCGTCGAAGACGCGGGCCCGATCGTGACCGCCGAGTTGGCGCAGGAACGAGCCCCGGGTGCTGTATGCCAGGGAGGCCAGCGGCCCGGCCGGCACCTCGCGCAACAACGCCGCCAGATCGGCGGCGGCACTGGCGTAGCGCCCTTGGCCTCCGGCCGCGACGGCACGCAGCCACCGCTGCCGGGGATTGGTCGCCGCCGGCAGGGGCCAGCGGCCGGGTTCGTCGCCGAACGCGGCGGCAACGAGGACTGCATTCGGGTCGTCGATCATCGCTGCGCGACGTTACGCGGTACCGCCTTCACATAACCACTCCACAGAATGCGGAATAACATCCACTCTCACGGAAACTCCACTCTTTTAGGCCAGCCTTTCTTAACCATCGCGTTGGTTTTACTTCAGATCGTTTAGTTACCGTCCCTTCGGCGCCGGAAGACAGCCGGCGCTGTTTTACGCGCACCACCCACCGCTCGACAAGCCGCATCCCCAAAGATCCGGCCCCAACAGCGTTTTGAGAGGGGTTCCCATGCCACAGGTTGAGCAATTGCCCGGCCGCAACGCGGACGTATGGGATTGGCAGCTTCGGGGAGCGTGTCGAGGGGTCGACTCATCGGTGTTCTTCCCGCCCGACGGAGAACGCGGCCGCGCCCGGGCCCAGCGCGAGCAGAACGCCAAGAAGTGGTGCCGCAATTGCCCGGTGCTGGAACAGTGCCGGACGCACGCACTCGCCGTAGGTGAGCCCTATGGCATCTGGGGCGGCATGTCTGAAGCCGAGCGGCACGCCGCACTGCGCTGCAACCTGCGCCCCAGCGGCTAATCGCTTCCCGACCGGCCGCGGCGTCACATCCGCGGCTCGTGGGCACCCTGAGCAGCCCCCGGGTTTCCCGGGGGCTGTTCGCCCCACTGCACCTCCCCCGGCGAGGCGATCGTTACGTGCAGCAGCGGTGTGATCGCTGAGTTGAGCGCAGATCACTCGGTTCTGGCGATCACCGGCCACCTGCGCCATTACGCTTTCTTTCGGCAGCCCGCGGGCCTGCGGGGGAAAGAAGAGCAAGGAGTGCCCGGTGAGAAAGCACCTGCTGTTCGGAACCATCGCAGCTGGGTTCGCCGTCGGCCTCATCGGCGCACCCATCGCGAGCGCTGATGACGAGGGATTCCTCAATGAACTGCGGTCCAATGGATTCCCGGGCCTGACGCTGGGCGACCAGCAGCTGCCCGACGGCGTGGTGGTGGCCAACGGTTGGATGGCCTGCAACCGGCTGCGCCTGGGTGAGAAGCCCGAACAGACACTGGCCCAAGTGAACCCGAACGACGTCGACAAGGGACGCATGCTGATCAATGCCGCGCAGCATCACCTGTGCCCCGACACCCTCTAACAGCCCTGCCGGTCGCCCGCCCGATGACCTCGCGCCGCTGTTTCAACGAATTCTTCTGACACCGATAGGCACCAGCACGCCAGTGCTGGTGCCTATCGGTTCCGAACGTGAGATCAGCCGTGCGGCGCCTCAGATATCTTGCTCTCCGGCTTGCCCAGCGTCTTGCAGTAGGTCGATACCGACAGGCGCGTGGCCGAGATCTCCAGATTCGATGGATCGGCACCGCTCTTGTCTTTGAGCATCTTGCTGATTTCGTCGTCCTGCTTCTTCTCGTCCTGTTCGACGAAATCCTTGCACTTGGTGTCGCCGCCGGTGTTGATCACCTGCGACGCCGAGCAACCACTGGAAATGAGCACGCCCAGTGCGAGGGCGGCAAATGCAATGCTTTTCATTCTCGTCACTCCCTACGCCTCGCGCCCGAATAGGCGCACCAGCCAAAGCAGGATGATCGCGCCCAATATTGCGGTGAACAGGGTGAACCACCAGCCGCCGCTCGCCGTATCCACGACGAAGCTGAGCAGGAACCCGCCGATCAACGCTCCGACTACGCCCACGATTACGTCGGTGAACAGGCCATATTTGGTCTTCATGGCCATACCCGCGATCCAGCCGGCGATAGCGCCGATCACGATGTAGCCGATCCACCCCACACTGGTCAACGTTGTGGAACGGGCCAAGAATTCGGTGGCCGCCACTGCGTTCATGGTGATCTCCTTTTCGACACCTTTAGCGCCGTTGAGGTCAACGCCGCGGAGGATTCATACCCGTTTCACGCGGAGACTAATCACCTCTCGCGCGCTCTTCACAGTTGAACCGGAAATGAATTGATAACCGATGCAAATGCATTCGCCCGCTCCGAGTTATGTCGCACCCTTCGGCAGGTGGCAGGCGAACCGCTTCGGCCAGCCAAAGTCAGCTCGCGCCCGCCGCGATCACGTCGTTGACCTCGACGGCGCGCGCGGCCATCTCGGCATGAGCCCGGTCCAGGGATTCAGCTTGATCCTCATCGGCCTTCATCAACGCCTCGATGTCGAAACCGGCCATGTCGAGCACACCCATGTCTCGGAATGCCTTCTGCACCTTGGTGCCCCACAGCCCGATGTCCTTGACGATCGGCACGATGCGGCTGAACAGGTGCGAACGGAACTGGATCATCAACGGTGACGAGTCGACCCATTCCGCGCACTCTTTGACGTTCATGCCAAGGGTCTCAAAGACCTCCTCCCCACGGAATCGGTCGCGCATCAGGTAGCAGGCGTCTACGACGAACTCTTCACGTTCATCGCGTTCGGCCTCGGTGAGCGCGGAGTAGTAGTCCTTCAACGAGATTCGGCCGAAGGCGACATGGCGAGCCTCGTCCTGCATGACGTAGGCCAGTACCTTCTTGGCCAGGGAATCCGGTGCTGACATGTCCCGCAGTACCCCGAAGGCGGCCAACGCGAGCCCCTCGATGAGGACCTGCATCCCCAGGTAGGGCATGTCCCAACGCGAGTCGCGCAGGGTATCGCCCAGCAGCGCGGTCAGGTGTTTGTTGATCGGGTAGACCATCTCGGCCTTGTCCTGCAGGAACCGCGAAAACGCCTCGACATGGCGGGCTTCGTCCATGGTCTGGGTAGCCGCGTAGAACTTCGCGTCCAGATCCGGGACCACTTCGACGATCTTGGCCGCGCACACCATCGCGCCCTGTTCCCCGTGCAGGAACTGGGAGAACTGCCAGGACTGGAAGTGCTGGCGCATCTCGGCGCGACGCGCGTCGTCGGCGGCGTCCCACATCGGGCTGCCAAACAGGGGGTGGAACTCGTCGGGCAGACCGATCGGGTTCATCGGGTCGACGTCTTGGGACCAGTCGATGCGCGACTGGGCGTCCCACTGCTTGTCCTTCCCCTTCTGATACAGCGATAGCAGGCGGCCCCGCCCGTCGTCGTACTCCCAGGTGAAGCGCGCGTCTCCGGCGCTGGCGACCTCCCACGAGTAGGGGTCGGGCACGGTCGTGTACTTGTCCCTTGTGGTCATGCGCTGCCGCCTTTACCGGGTGTGACCAGTGGTCTTATGACGTGTATCACACTGCGCCGCCGGCCGCGGCGCGTCAAGCATGTCGGGGCGGGAAACCGAACGTACGAAAACGCCCGGCCCATCAGGACCAGGGGCGTTCTCGAGCGAACTGGCCTCAACCGTCCGCCACAAAATCAAGGCGCGCAAGTACCGCGGATTCGGCTCTGTCAGCCGTTCAGCTGGTCGTCGGTGACGCGTGCACCGGACTGCTTCGGAACGATCCACCCGTCGAGGTCGAACCCCTGCCGAGTCGCCTCAGCCAGGTAGGCCTCCCGCGTCGCAGGGTCGATCACCGGCTCGCGGGCCAGGAGCCACAGGTTCTTGCGGTTAGGGGTGCCGACGAGAGCAACTGAGTATTCGTCGTCGATCTTCAGCACCCAGTAGTCACCCTTCGTGAACGGTATCCAACGCAGCAGTTCCGGCAGGAACGTAACCTGCAACCGGCCCGGTTGGCCGTCGACCGGCGTCGCCCAGCCGATCGCCTGCGACGGCTTGCCGTTCTCGTCGATGCACCGATTGTCGACACGCAGGCTGCCATCGTCGTGGCGCGTGTAGTTCGCGGTGATGTCGGTGGACTCGGGGGCTTCCCACCGGAGCGGAAGCCGTCCGATCTCGTACCACAGCCCGAGGTAGCGGTCCAAGTCCAGCGAGCTGACCGACGTGACTTCAGATGGTCGGCCCATGACGGACCCCACTCTGGCCGCGCGCCCGTGGCACCTGCGACCGTTCCGAAGGTGACTTCTCGTCACCCTGCTGCTTCAGCACGTGACTGGCGCTACTAACGCTCCGGGTGAAAGCGTACTGCGTCCGCGCTCTGCTCCTACAGGGCCGAAAGTCCGCGTCTCCATCGCTCTGCGCTGATACGCAGAAGCGAATGAAAACGCCCCCGACCCGAATGGGCGGGGGCGCTTCGACTTTCAATTCCTAATGGTGGTGATGCCCGTGACCGTGGCCGTGGTCCTCCGGCTCAGCCGGCTTGTCGACCACAGCGGTCTCGGTGGTTAGCACCATCCGCGCCACCGACGCGGCGTTGAGCACCGCTGAGCGGGTCACCTTGACCGGGTCGATGACACCGTCGGCAGCCAGGTCGCCGTAGGACAGCGTGGCGGCGTTGAAGCCCTGCCCCACCGGCAACTCGGCGACCTTGCTGGTCACCACGGCACCGTCCACCCCGGCATTGGTGGCGATCCAGTACAGCGGCGCGCTGAGCGCAGCGGCGAACACCTGCACGCCCTGCTTCTCGTCGCCGGTCAGCGTGGACTGCAGATCCGCCAGCACCGCCCGGGCCTGCACCAGCGCCGCGCCGCCACCGGTGACGATGCCCTCCTCCACCGCAGCCTTGGCCGCCGCCACCGCGTCTTCGACCCGGTGCTTGCGCTCCTTGAGTGCGGTCTCGGTGGCTGCGCCGACCTTGATCACGGCCACGCCGCCGGCCAGCTTGGCCAGCCGCTCTTCGAGCTTCTCGCGATCCCAGTCGGAGTCGGTCGCCTCGATCTCAGCGCGCAGCTGCTTGACCCGTCCCGCGATGGCCTCGGCGCTCCCGGCACCGTCGACGATCACGGTGTCGTCCTTGCTGACCACCACCCGCCGTGCCGTGCCCAGCACGTCCAGACCGGCCTCCCGCAGCGTCAGGCCCACGTCGGGGTTGATCACCTGGGCGCCGGTGACGATCGCGAGGTCCTCCAGGAACTCCTTGCGGCGGTCACCGAAGTAGGGCGCCTTGACGGCAACGGCCTTGAGCGTCTTGCGGATTGCGTTGACCACCAGAGTCGACAGTGGCTCGCCCTCGACGTCCTCGGCGATGATCAGCAGTGGCTTGCCCGCCTCGGCGACCTTCTCCAGCAGCGGCAGCAGGTCCGGCAGCGAGCTGATCTTGTCGCGGTGCAGCAGGATCAGCGCGTCTTCGAGGACGGCTTCCTGCGAGTCGAAGTCGGTGACGAAGTACGCCGACAGAAAACCCTTGTCAAAGCCGACACCGTCGGTGATCTCCAGCTCGGTAGACAGCGTCGAGGACTCCTCTACGCTGACCACGCCGTCGCTGCCGACCTTGGTCATCGCCTCGCCGACCAGCTCACCGATCTCCTCGTCACGCGAGGACACGTTGGCCACCTGCGCGATCGATTCCTTGCCGGAGACCGGGATGGCCGCGGCCAGCAGCGCTTCAGACACCGCGTCGGCGGCCTTGGCGATACCGGCGCCCAGCGCGATCGGGTTGGCGCCGGCCGCAACGTTGCGCAGCCCGCCGGAGATGATGGCCTGGGCCAGCACGGTGGCGGTGGTGGTGCCGTCGCCGGCCACGTCGTTGGTCTTAGTGGCGACCGACTTGACCAGCTGGGCACCGAGGTTCTCGAACGGGTCTTCCAGGTCCACGTCGCGGGCCACGGTGACGCCGTCCATGGTCACCGTCGGGCCGCCGAAGGACTTGGCCAGCACCACCGTGCGGCCGCGCGGCCCCAGCGTCACCCGGACCGCGTCGGCGAGCTTGTTGACGCCGGCTTCCATCGCCCGGCGCGCGGCCTCGTTGAACTCAATCTGCTTGCTCATAGCTGTTTAAGCCCTTTTCTCTACGCGTGCCGCCCCGGACATCACCCGTAAAACGGGGATCTCCGGGGCGGGCACGGTGGTTGCTTCGTGGCTACTTGCCGACGATGGCCAGCACGTCGCGCGCGGACAGGATCAGGTACTCCTGGCCGCCGTACTTGATCTCGGTGCCGCCGTACTTGCTGTAGATGACGACATCGCCTTCCTTGACGTCCAGCGGGATCCGCTTGTCGCCATCCTCGTCCCAGCGGCCGGGGCCGACGGCGACGACAGTGCCTTCCTGCGGCTTCTCCTTGGCAGTGTCCGGAATGACCAGACCGGAAGCGGTCGTGGTCTCGGCCTCGTTGGCCTGAACGAGGATCTTGTCCTCGAGTGGCTTGATGTTCACGCTCGCCACGATTGGAGCCCTCCACATTGTCTGGATGCGACCCGGCCGATGCCGAGCCCATCGGAACGTACTTACTTAAGGTGTTCGGCATTCGTGCGAACCCTCGCGTCGTCGTCGCGGGTGCCGAGCGAGAATCGACCGACTGCCACCTAGCACTCTATACATGAGAGTGCTAGCACTCAAGGTGACCCCGGTGCCGAGATCATTTCCCAGGTAGCGTCCGGCAACCGAACCGATCGCACGTTGCCGTCGCCGGCACCTACACCTGGCCCTGCACCACCGGCAGGCCCGGGTTGGTGGCCACGTCCAGCGGCGACGGTGGAGCGCCCGCCGCGATCAGTTGCGCCGCGAACGACGCGATCATCGCCCCGTTGTCGGTGCATAACCGCAGCGGCGGGATGCGCAGCGTCACTGCCGCTGCCGCGCAGCGTTGTTCGGCGAGCTCCCGCAGGCGGGAGTTGGCGGCTACCCCGCCGGCGATCAGCAGAGTGCTGACCCCGAGGTCGGTGGCCGCACGGACCGCCTTGGCGGTCAGCACGTCGGCGACCGATTCCTGGAAACCGGCAGCCACGTCGGCGGGGACGAAATCGGGGTTGCGCTCCACATAGCGGGCCACCGCGGTCTTGAGCCCGGAGAAGCTGAACACGTAGGGGTCGTCGCGCGGGCCGGTCATCCCGCGCGGGAAGACCACCGCATCCCGGTCGCCGGTGCGGGCCAGTTCATCGAGCACCCGCCCACCCGGGTAGCCCAGCCCGAGCAGGCGGGCCACCTTGTCGTAGGCCTCCCCCGCGGCGTCGTCGACGGTGCTGCCCAGCTCGACGATCGGCTCCCCCAGCGACCGCACATGCAGCAGGTGGGTATGGCCGCCAGACACCAGCAGAGCCACGCACTCCGGCAGTGGTCCATGGGCGTAGACGTCGGCGGCCAGGTGGCCGCCCAAGTGGTTGACGGCGTAGAACGGCACGCCCCAGGCCGCCGCATAGGCCTTGGCCGCGGCCGCACCCACCAGCAGCGCCCCGGCCAGTCCCGGCCCGATGGTGGTCGCGACCACGTCAGGCTTGTCCACCCCTGCCGTCGCCAGCGCCCGGCGCATGGTCGGCCCCAACGCCTCCAGGTGTGCCCGCGACGCGACCTCGGGCACCACCCCGCCGAATCGGGTGTGCTCCTCCACGCTGGAGGCCACCTCGTCGGCCAGCAACGTCAGGGTGCCATCGGCTTCCAAGCGGGTGATGCCGACACCTGTTTCGTCGCAAGAGGATTCGATGGCCAGCACTACTGTCATGCCGGGGGCTCCCGTCGCATCGTGTAGGCGTCGGCACCATTGCGGTAGTAGCGCTTACGCAGTCCGGTCTCGACGAAGCCGACGTCGCGGTAGAGCGCGATCGCCGGAGCGTTGTCGGTCCGGACCTCCAGGTACACGACGCCCCCGTCGGCGTAGTCCAGCAGGTCGGTGAGTAGCCGCCGCCCGATGCCGCGGCCCTGATGGGCCTTGTCCACCCCGATGGTGTGCACTTCGTATTCGAACGGTGCGGTGCGCCCCAACCGCGCGATTCCGCCGTAGCCCACCACGGCATCGCCGATCCGGGCGGCGACGTAATGGTTGTCTCCCGCAGCGATCGCCCGGCTGAACGCTTCGGCCGGCCATGGGTCGTCGTCGCCGAACAGTTGGGCTTCCAATTCGGCGCAGCGCACCGCATCGCTGTCCTCCAGTGCGCCCAGCGTCACCGGCACCGCGGCCGTCGCCGCCGGTTTGGCGTCGGGGCGGCGCAGGTACAGCGGGACCAGCGATTCCGGCGTCGTATTCCAATCCCGCACTGCGGCAACCAGTCCGGCCGGAGTCGGGTAGGTGATGTCGAGAACCGGCAGGTCGAACAGCTCGGTATGCGCGGGCGAGCCGGCGACCGCGACGGCATCCGCGGGGTCGACGTCGGCCGGCGAACATACCGCGGGGCCCGCGACCCGGGCACCGTCGCGGTAGCGCGCCCAGTAGACCTCCCGACGGCGGGCGTCGGTGACCACCAGGACCGGCCCCGTGGTGCGCACGCCGATCGCGTCCAGGCTGCACACGCCGTAGACCGGAATGCCCAGGGCGTGTCCGTAGGCGGCGGCGCTGGCCATCCCGACCCGTAGACCGGTGAACGGTCCCGGCCCGCACCCCACCACAACCGCGGTCAACTCGGCCATGCTCAGGCCGGCGTCAGCCAGGGCGTCCAGCACATTGGGGGTCAGTCGTTCGGCGTGCGCCCGGGCGTCGGGGGTGGCCCGTTCGGCCAACACGGCCGGCCGGCCGGCCTCATCTAGGACCACCACACCCGCGGTAACGGCGGGGGTGGCGGTGTCGATGGTCAGAATCGCTCGGGTCACGGCGCGTGCCACCGCCAGCTCACGGTGCGCGTCTCGGAGTCCGCGGCGCGGTCCAACCGGATGTCGAGGTGCCGTTCGGAGAGCCGCTCGGCCAGTCCTTCGCCCCACTCGACCACCACGACCGCGTCGTCGAGTTCGGTGTCAAGGTCTAGAGAGTCCAGCTCGGCCAACAGGTCCAGGCCCGACTCGTCGAGCAGCCGGTAGAGGTCGACGTGAATCATCGCCGGGCTGCCGGGCCGGCGAGCCCGATGCTCGCGGGCCAGCACGTACGTCGGCGAGGTGACTGGGCCGTCGACATCGAGTGCCGTGGCGATCCCCTTGGCCAACACGGTTTTACCGGCACCCAACGGTCCGGACAAAACCACCACGTCGCCAGCACGCAGCTGTTCACCCAGCCGAGCTCCCAGCGCAACAGTGTCCTCGGCGGTGGCCAAGGTCGCCTCCTGCGGATCAGCCACTGCGCCCGGCCTTCCCACGTAACCGGTGCGTCAGCATGCCACGGCGCGGAGTGGCCCGCTCCACCAGTCGCACCAGCGCCTCGTCGATGACATCGGGTTCCTCCAACTGCACCAGATGCCCGGCCCCGGGCACGATCACCAGCTCACAATCCCACAACGTGGCCGCCATCGCTCGCGAGTACCCCGGCGGGGTGAGCAGGTCCTGGTCGCCACAGGCGACCAGGGTAGGGATCTTGGCCAGCGTCGTTAGCGCCGCACTCTCGTCATGCACTTCCAGGGCGTGCAAGAAGCCCACCATGGTGGCGACCGGGGTGGAGTGCATCATCTCCTCTGAGTACGCCACCACACTCGGGCTGATCTGGTCGGTGCCATAGGAGGCGGCCCGCAGAATCGGTGCGATCACCCCCCGCACCGCGCCGCGGCCGCGGTGCACCAACTTCGGCGCGTAGCGCACACTGAACTGCACGGCCTCCAGCGCCGGGTTGCGCAGGATCTGGCCCAGCGGGGACCGCGAAACACCTTTGGCGGCCGACGATATCAATGCCGCACCGACGATCCGCCTGCCGTAGCGCCGGGGGAACTGCCGAGCATGCGCCAACACGGTCATGCCGCCCATCGAATGCCCGACCAGCACTATCGGGCCGCGCGGCACGGCCGCGGTCAGCACTGCCTCCAGATCCTGGCCGAGTCGCGGCACGGTGTAGGTCCCCGGAGGCGCGACACTGGAATCGCCGTGACCGCGCTGGTCATAGAAGACCATGCGCACCTGATCACCCCACTCGGCCGCCAGTCGCGCCCGCTGAAAGTGGAAAGACCCCATCCGCAGGCAGAATCCGTGCGCGAACACCACGGTCAACGGTGCGTTACGCGGACCGGTGTCGCGCACCGCCAGTTCGACACCGTCATCGGTGACCACCACCGAGCTGTGGTCGTGGTCGAAGATCTCGAAATCCTCGTCGGCGTAAGCGTCTTCGGCAGTGGTGCGGCGTGTTACCGACCGCGCGACAGTGCTTCCGGCGAGGGTGCCGACGGCGGCCAGGCCGGCCATCCCCGCGAGCCAACCGCCGGCCCGCCGTGACCCGCGCCGATTATCGGCCATCGGCGCCCCGATACGTCCTGGCGACCCGTCCGCGGGGACTGTTCACCACCTCGTAGTGGATGGTGCCCAACGCGTCGGCCCAGTCCTGGGCCAGCGGTTCGCCGTCTGCTCCGGACCCGAACAGGACGACTTCGTCACCTTCGGCGACGTCGACCGGGCCGGGGCCCAGATCGACGACGAACTGGTCCATACACACCCGGCCCACGCTGGGCCGACGCCGGCCGTTGATCAACACGTCGAACCGTCCGCTCAGCGGCCGGAACACTCCGTCGGCGTAGCCCATCGGTACCAGCGCCACGGTGGTGTCTACCGGGGCGACCCAGGTCTGGCCATAGGAGACCGCCTCCCCGGCTTTGATCGGACGAACCAGCACCACAAGAGATTTCAGCGTCATCGCCGGAATCAGACCCATGTCACCACGTTCGGGGATCGGACTCAGGCCGTACATGGCTATCCCGGGCCGAACCATGTCGAACGCCAGATCGGGGCGGGTCATGGCCCCGGCCGAGTTGGCCAGGTGGGCGACCGGGAACCTCAGCCCCTGCTCGCGGGCCACGCTCAGCAGATCGGAAAAGCGTTGGGTTTGAACGTCGTTGATCGGGTTGGCAGTCTCATCGGCGCAGGCCAGATGGGACATCAGGCCGCGAACCCGGATCGCGTCGTCGGCGACGGCTCGCTGCAGCGCGGTCACCAGTTCCGGAAAGTCGGCGGCGCCTACCCCGTTGCGGTTCATGCCGGTGTCGGCCTTGACCGTGACGGTCGCGGTCCGGCCGGTACGTCGCACCGCGTCGAGCAGCTCGCCCAGCTGGGACACCGAAGACACGGCGATCTGTACGTCGGCGGCCAGGGCGGGAGCGAAGTCGGTGTGCGGCCCGTGCAGCCACGCCAGCACGGGTGCGGTGACGCCGCCCGCCCGCAACGTCAGAGCCTCGTCGACGGTGGCGACGCCGAGTTCGGCCGCGCCGGCGGCCAGCGCGGCACGGGCAACCGGGACCGCGCCGTGGCCGTAACCGTCGGCCTTGACCACAGCCATCACCCCGGCGGCGCCGGCGTGTTCATCCAGCACCCGCACGTTGTGAGCAATGGCGTCCAGGTCCACCAGCGCTTGCGCGAGCAGACCGGACGTTCGGGATACGGCAGTCATGTCAGCGTCGATTGTCCCAGAACCTGCCAAACCGGCCCGCCGGATCATCCAGGGTGGGGTTTGATCGGCTCAGCGGCCGTTTTGCGACCGAGAACACACCCTCGGCGGCGGCCAGTGAATCAGCGGCGGCACCGCGACCCGCCCGCGTGCCAACCTGCTGACATGCGAACCCGGCAGGGGCCATTTCGGGCGTCCGAGGCGCTGGCCGTCGGCGCGGTGACCCGTGCCCCACTGCGGCGCGACTACACCGCCGTCTACCCCGGCGTTTGGGTGCCGCGCGAGGCAGCGCTCTCGGCGACGCAGCGGGCCCGGGCCGCCTGGCTCTGGTCGCGTCGGCGGGGCGTGCTCGCCGGGTTGTCGGCATCGGCGATGCTCGGCGCTAAGTGGATCGACTCCGACAAACCCGCGGAACTCGTCCACAGCAACCGGCGGGCACCACCGCTGCTCACCGTGCACACCGACACACTGCTGGCCGGCGAAGTTCGAGTAGTGAGCGGACTGCCGGTGACCACGGCCGCGCGCACCGCGTTCGACCTGGGAAGGCGCCTGGCTCTCAGCGAGGGCGTTCAGCGTATCGACGCCCTGATGAACGCCACTGATCTCAAGATTGTCGATGTGGAGGCGGTGGCCGACGCTCACCGCGGTGCGCGGGGCCTGCGGCAACTCGACGAAACGCTGCCGCTTGTCGACGGCGGCGCCGAGTCACCATACGAATCGCTCACGCGGTTGATCCTCATGCAGGCCGGTTTTCCGCGGCCCCAGACCCAGATTCCGGTGTATGGCGACTACGGCCAACTCGTCGCCGTAGTCGACATGGGCTGGAAGGAGTACTTGGTAGGCGTGGACTTCGAGGGCGCCCACCATTGGACCGATCCCAAGCAGCGGGAGCGTGACGCCGAGCGCTACAACGCCCTTCTCGAACTCGGCTGGGTCGACATGAAGCTGACGAGTCGCACGCTGCATGTGGCTCCTGGCCGGTTCCTGGACCGAGTCGGGGCGGCTCTGGTCGGCCGCGGCTGCCCGAAAACCTGGTGACCCCGCATCGAGTGTGTGGTTTAGTCGGGCCACGGGTCATTTTCCCGACCAAACCGCACACTCGGCGGGAAGGCTCAGTGCGAAAAGTGCTGCTGATCGTCGTAATGGCCCGCCGGCTTGAGCCTGTCCAGGGCGGTCACCGATTTCATGATGTCGTCGAAGAGCGCGCGGGCAAGGTCCGCCGACAGCCCCTCGCGGACCACGACGCGCAACACCGCGACGTCCTCGGCCCCCTCCGGCATGGTGTAGGCCGGCACCTGCCAGCCGAACGTGCGCAACTCGTGGGACACGTCGAACTCGGTGTAGCCGCGCTCGCCGGCCAGCCGGCAGCTCACCACCGGGATCGCCGAACCGTCGCTGATCACCTCGAAGTGCTCCGAAGCGGCCAACTGATGGCTCAGCCAGCGGGCGGTGTCGGACAGGGTCCGCATCACCTCGGTGTAGCCGGCGCGGCCCAGCCGCAGGAAGTTGTAGTACTGGCCGACGACCTGGTTGCCCGGCCGGGAGAAATTCAGCGTGAACGTCGGCATATCGCCGCCCAGGTAGTTGACCCGGAACACCAGCTCCTCGGGCAGATAGTCGGCGTTGCGCCACACCACGAAGCCGATGCCCGGATAGGTCAGGCCGTACTTGTGGCCGCTGACGTTGATCGAGACCACCCGCGGCAGCCGGAAATCCCACTTAAGGCCTGGGTGCAAGAAGGGCACCACGAAGCCCCCGCTGGCCGCGTCCACGTGCACCGGCACGTCCGGCCCGCCGCCGGCGGCAAGGGTGTCCAGTGCCGCACAGATCTGCTCGATGGGTTCGAGCTCGCCGGTGTAGGTGGTGCCCAGGATGCCCACCACCCCGATGGTGTTCTCGTCGACGGCGTCGATCACCTGCTCGGGCGTGATCACGTAGCGGTCTTCGGCCATCGGCAGGTAACGGGGTTCGACGTCGAAGTAGCGGCAGAACTTCTCCCACACCACCTGGACATTGGAGCCCATCACCAGGTTCGGGGTGCGGCCTTTCCAGTCGTCGCCGACCTGCTGGCGCCAGCGCCACTTCATCGCCAGCCCGCCCAGCATCACCGCCTCACTGGACCCGACGGTGGACACCCCGATCGCGCTGGCGGGGTCATCGTCGCGCAGGTTCTCGGCGTGGAACAGATCGGCGACCATGGACACGCAGCGCTGCTCAATGGCCGCGGTGGCCGGGTATTCGTCCTTGTCGATCATGTTCTTGTCGAACGACTCCGCCATCAGCGTCGACCCCTCGGGATCCATCCAGGTGGTGACGAACGTGGCCAGATTCAGCCGGGAACTGCCGTCGAGCATCAACTCGTCGTGGATGAAGCGGTAGGCGGTCTGCGGGTCCATCGGGTCGTCGGGCAACCGCAACGCCGGGACCGGCGAGGTGAACATCCGGCCGGTGTAGGCGGGAGCGATGGCATGCGCCGGCACGGACGGGTGCGAATGGGTCACTGAGACTCTCCTCTATAGCTGGGCCAGGGCGGTACGGATGTGGGCCAGGATGCGCGAGGCCGACGTCGGGGTGTCACCGGGTCCGGGGTCGGCGGCCGAGGCGGCGGCGGCGCGGGTGTGCACGAACGCGGCGGCGGCAGCGGCCTGAGCGGGAGGCAGCCCCGAAGCCAACAGCGCGCCGATCATCCCGGACAGCACATCACCGGAACCTGCGGTGGCCGCCCAGGATCCGCCGGCCGGGTTGAGGTAAACCGGGCCGGCCTGATGCGCCGGCCCCAGCTTCGCCTCTCCTGCGTCGAGCCTCGCTGAACCGCCGGGTTCATGCGGCGCTCCCAGCTTCGCCTCTCCTGCGTCGAGCCTCGCTGAACCGCCGGGTTCATGCGGCGCTCCCAGCTTCGCCTCTCCTGCGTCGAGCCTCGCTGAACCGCCGGAGGGGTCCGCTACCACGGTGACATTGCCTTTCAACAGCACCGTGGCCCCGAATCGGTCGGCCAGCTCGCGGGCCGCGCCCACCCGGTCCGGCCCGGGCGGGTGTCCGGCTAGGCGGGCGTATTCGCCGGCATGCGGGGTGAGCACGGTCGGGGCGGTGCGGTCGGCCACCAGCGACGGGTGGGCGGCCAGGATGGTGAGCGCGTCCGCGTCGACGATCACTGGAAGATCGGTGCCGAGCGCGAACCACAGTGCGGCAGCAGCCTGCTCGCCGGTGCCAAGACCGGGACCGACTGCCCACGCCTGCACCTTCCCGGCGGCTGCCGGGCTGGGCGCCGCCACCACCTCAGGCCAGTGCGAAACCACTTGGGCATCAGCGTTTCCGGCGTAGCGCACCATGCCAGAGGTGGCCGCCACCGCTGCCCCGGCACACAGGATCGCCGCGCCCGGGTAGGTCGCCGAGCCGGCCAGGATTCCAGTGACGCCCTGGGTGTATTTGTCGTCGCGGGGGCCGGGCGCCGGCCAGCAGGCCTCGACGTCGGCAGCGGTCAACGAATGAATGTCGGTGTCCGGCAGGTCCAGGCCGATCTCGATGAGCTCGACCCGCCCGCACTGCCCCAGCGCGTGCACCGGTTTGAGGCCACCGAAGGTGACGGTGAGCGCGGCGTTCACCGCGGGACCGTCCGCCGCGCCGGTGTGCGGATCCAAGCCGCTGGGGATGTCGACAGCCACCACCGGAATGCCCGCCGCCTCAACCGCGGCGAAGACTTCGGCGGCGTTCGGCCGCAACGGGCCGCGCCCAGAGATGCCGACCACTCCGTCGATCACCAGATCTGTTGCGGGCGGCACGGTGTCAACGATCCGGCCGCCGGCACGCCGGAACGCTGCAAGCCCTTTGGCGTGGGCGCGCGCAGGGTCGAGCAGGATGGCGCTGGCCGCCACGCCGCGCCGGCGCAGCAGCGTGGCCGCCCACAGCGCATCGCCGCCGTTGTCGCCGGACCCCACCACCGCGCACACGTTGCGTCCGGCGGTCCCGCCGGTGCGCGCGGCCAGCTCCCGAGCGATCGCGGTCGCCAGCCCAAACGCGGCCCGGCGCATCAACACACCGTCGGGCAGGCTCGCCAACAGCGGTGCTTCGGCAGCGCGAATGACCTCGACGCTGTAGTAATGCCGCACTTGCCCTCCTCGGACTGCCCGCGATTGTCAGGCTAGTGGCCGCCGACGACGCTCGGGGGATGTCGCGGCGGATGGTGGGGGTGAGTCAGCGGGTAACAGCACAATCCGATGACCACCGCGGCGGCGTGGCCGATCGCGGTGAAGTCGGGATTGATGAGCAGAGGCACGGTGAAGATGACGACCAGACCGGCCAGGTAGGCCCAGCGCCACGGCCGACGGATGCGGTAGGTGAGCACTGCCATCACGCCCACCAGGAAGTAGCTGACGCCGATGTCGCGGGCGAAGGTCAACCGCTCCGATTCGCGGTGCAGGTGAATCAGTGCGTAGAGCGCGCCCTCACTGACATAGGTGGCGCCGACGTGGGAGATCAATCCGACCATCAGCCAGCGCAGGTGCCCCAGCCAGTGTTCGGCCGGGGCCAGAAACAGGGTGAACAGCACCAGATACGGCGACCAGTCCTTGCCGTCGATCCACAACAGGCTGGAGACCAGCACCTCCAGCGGGTCGGTGGCCAGGTGATGCAGGTTGGTGGACTGCTCGACGAGCATGGTGTGCAGGCGCGGGCCGACCAGGTGCTGGATGACGGTGGTGACGCCCAGCACCGCCAGCCATAGGTAAGTCAGCGGCGCGGTGTGCACGAAGTGCCACACCGCAGCCAGGCGCGTTCTGACGTCGGCCACGGCGTACAGCGTCGCACGGCTGATGCAGACACGGACAGACCATCCGCTGATAGCCTCTGGGAAAATCGGGCCCATCCGCCTGCGATCGGCCCCGAGGGGATCTGGGGGCACCTCATGAACGAACCGCACGGTCCGACGCCCAATCCATACCAGCAGCCCCCCTTCGCGCCCATGAACCAGCCCATCCCGCCGGTTCCGGGGGGACCGTTCCCGCCGCCGCTGCTGCCGCCTGGGCTCGGCGGTCCCCCACCGTGGTCGCCAGGGCCCAACCGCCGCAAGGTGTGGACGCTGTTGGCCACGGTCGCCGTGATCGCGGTGATCGGCGTCGTGCTCACCGTGACACTGTCCGGGCGCGGCCAGCACGACACTGCCAAGCCCGCCGCAAAGACGACGACCCCGGCGACAGCGTCGGCATCCACTGACAAGGCACCGGTGCCGGTTTCCAAGATCGAGGGGTTGCTGCCCCGGCAGGAAGTCCTCGCCGCGGCGGTGGCCGATCCCGAACTCGGCGTCGTGGCCAGTGGTGAGGCGATGGATGAGGTCACCGTGGTGGACGCCGACTGCCAGGGCATCAGTTCGGTCGCCTCGGGACCCGTCTACGCCGGCACCGGCTGGACCGCCATCCGCTGGCAACGCTGGTACAGCCCACCCGACATCGACACCCACGACCTGAAGCACGGCCTGCTGGTATCGGTGGCGGCCTTTCCCCGGGCGGACAACGCGCAGGCCTTCTACACCAAGCAGCGCGACAAGTGGAAAAGGTGCGCCGGCCGCACCCTGAACATGACCGTGACCCCTGGCGACAATGAGCCGCGCGTCTTCTGGACCGTCACCGAGGTCACCGAGTCCGATGAGCTCGTCAAGACAACAGCGATCAGTGAGGGCGGCGGTGGCTGGTCATGCCAGGACGCCCTGACCATCCGCAACAACCTCGTCGCGCAGGCCGATGTCTGCGGTAACAGCATCCCGGCCACCGCGGCGCAGGAAATCCTCGCCTCGATCACCACGAAGATCGACGCCGCCGGGTGAGCTGACCGCGCCGGGAGCCGGCGCCACCGCACCCAACCCTTGATCAGCCTCAGCGCCTCGCGTATCGTCCGACTCAATTTCGCGTCGCACAGTAGCGAATACAGGGGAAGGGCCGAGCCGTTGCGCAACCGCTACGCCGGGGAACCGTTCACCACCACCGATTCCGAGATCGCCGCCGCTTTGGAGCAGGTCTCGATCCCCACCTTGTTGCTGTCGTGCGTGCACATCACCGGCGACCCCCGCTTCATCCGGGAGTTCCGGCAGAACGGGATCTTCCTCAACGAGATCCAGGGGTTCATGTCCGAGGAGGACAAGGCCCGCGCCCGCGCCGAAGCGCTGCCGGTGATCATCGACTATCGCGACCGTGGCTGCCCGCAGCCCGCTCCCCTGCCCGCCGAGCTGGTCAAGGAGATGATGGACTGGGCGGCCTGCGAGACCGTGCCCGACGCCTACCTGGGGTTGCTCTCCGAAGAACTCGACCTCGAAGGCCGCGATCCACGACGGCCCGCACCCCTGGACCCGGCACGCGCCGCGGAGCTGTCGGTGGTGGTGGTCGGCTGCGGCGAATCGGGTGTGCTGGCCGGAATCCGGCTCGCGCAGGCCGGTATTCCCTTCACGATCATCGAGAAGAACGAGGGCCCGGGCGGAACCTGGTGGGAGAACGACTATCCCGGAGCCCGGGTGGACGTCGCGAACCACTTCTACTGCTACAGTTTCGAACCCAACAACGACTGGGGCCACTACTTCGCCGAACAGCCCGAGCTGCGGGCATACTTCACCGATCTGGTCATCAAACATGGCCTGAACGAGCACATTCGGTGGGGCACCGAGGTCACCGACGCCGTCTGGGACGAGGGCATCGGAACCTGGACCTTGACCACTCGCGCCGCCGACGGTTCGCAGTCCACGCTGCCGGCGCGCGCGGTGATCACCGCGGTCGGTCAGCTCAACCGGCCGCATCTGCCCGATCTCGACGGGTCGGACAGCTTCGCCGGACGCGCATTTCACTCCGCGGCGTGGGACCACAGCGTCGACCTGACCGGTAAGCGGGTAGCACTGATCGGGGCCGGTGCCAGCGGATTTCAGATCGCACCCGCGATCGCGGAGAAGGTAGCGCACCTCACGGTGTTTCAGCGCACCGCACAGTGGATGTTCCCCAACCCGATGTATCACGACGCCGTCGAAGACGGGGTGCACTGGGCGTTGCAGCACCTGCCGTTCTACGGCCGCTGGTACCGCTTCCTGCTGCTGTGGCCCGGCGCCGACAAGGGACTGGAGGCCGCCCGGGTAGACCCGGACTATCCCGACCAGGACTACGCGGTGAGCGAGATCAACGCCCTGGCCCGGCAGATGTTCACCGCCTGGATCACCGATCAGGTGGGTGACGACGACGAGCTGCTGGCCAAGGTACTGCCGGACTATCCGGCGACCGGCAAGCGCACCCTGCAGGACAACGGAACCTGGCTCAAAACCCTGCGGCGCGACAATGTCGAGCTGATCCGCACCCCGATACGCTCGATCACCCCGCAAGGGGTGGAGACCGACGACGGCGTCCACCACGAGGTGGACGTGATCGTGTACGCCACCGGCTTTCGGCACACCGACGTGTTGTGGCCGATGCGCATCACCGGCCGCGGCGGCACCGATCTACACGCGCTGTGGGGCAACAAACCGTATGCACACCTGGGCATCACCGTGCCCGGCTTCCCGAACTTCTTTGTGCTCTACGGGCCCGGGGCGCATCTGGCACACGGCGGCAGCCTGATCTTCAACTCCGAGTTGGAGATGCGCTACATCGACGCCTGCCTAGCCAAGCTCGCCGGTGAACAGCTGCACTCGATCGAGCCGACCGTGCAGGCCGCCACCGAGTGGCAGCAGGCCACCCAGGCCGCGATCGCCCAGACGGTCTGGGCTCATCCGGCGATCAAGCATTCCTACTTCAAAAACGCCGACGGCGAGATCCACACGGTGAGCCCGTGGCGGCTCGACGAGTACTGGTCGGCGGTGCGTGAACCGGATTGGTCGCAGTTCGTCATCACAGAGGGAGCGCGCAGGTGAGCGGAGTTGTCATCACCGGGGCGGCATCGGGGATCGGCCGGGCCTGCGCCCAAGCCCTTGTCGCCGAGGGGCGCCGGGTTGCGTTGTGGGACATCGCCCCGGCGGTCCAGGAGGTGGCCGAGAGTTTGGGGATGCCCGGCGCGGTGGTCGACGTGTGCGACGACGCCGGCATGCCCGCCGCGGTCGCGGTCGCGGCCGAGGCACTCGATGGCATCGACGGTTTGGTGCACGCCGCGGGCCGGGTTCTGCCCGAACCGGTAGGCGCCTACACCGCCGAATCCTGGGATGCGGTAATGGATGTCAACCTGCGCGCGCAGGCGATGCTCGTGCAGTTGATGCTGCCGCATCTGGAGGCTGTCGCCCGGGCCGGTGGCGACCCGGCGGTGGTCGGCATTTCGAGCATCGAGGGCTTGACCGCCAACCCGTTCATCCCCGCCTACTGCGCCTCCAAGGCCGGACTGCTGGGGCTGACCAGGTCGATGGCCGCCCAGTTGGGCCCGGCCGGAATCCGCGTCAACGCGGTCTGCCCCGGCTTCATCGAAACCCCGATGCTGCAGATCGCGCTCGACGTCGAAGAGGTCGCGGCCGGCTTTGTGGCCGCTGCGCCGTTGGGCCGAATCGGTCAACCGGCCGAGGTGGCCCAGGCGGTGGCGTTCCTGATGTCGCCGCGGGCGTCGTTCATCACCGGAACCCAGATCGTCGTCGACGGTGGAGTCACCGCCCGGCATCCGTGACTGGCCTAGAAGACCCAGCTCTGCGGTGCGGCGATGACGAAGCCGTGGGTGGCCACCGGACCCTCCGCACCGGACACCTGGGGTTCTTTGAGCACACAGACCAAATCGGTGGACGGCGGGACCCCGCAGACCATCGACTGGGCGGGTGAGAAGTCCCAGAACACGATCTTGTGGCCCACCGGAAGCTTTGCGGCCGGCGGGTTTGCGGCGGCCAGAGCGTCCGGCGCAGCGGGAAGGAAACGCGCCGGAATGCTTTCCTTGCCGTAGATTCCGGGCAGCTCTACCGCTCCGGCGCCGCGCGGCGCCCCCGGAAGGTCGCCGGCACAGTTGACGTCGTGAGTGATCTTGCCCTGCCGCATCCTGCAGAGCAGCCCGGAGTCGGTCGCGAAGACCACGTTGGGGACCTCCTGCAGGTCACTGACCGAACCGGGCAGCGGCCCACTGTCGTCGATCAAAGAACCCAAGTCGGGGACACCCGGGGCCGCTACGGCGTCGGGGACCGCCATCGACGCCGCCACCGAGGCGATCGCCACTGCCAGTTCCCGCCACGCCAAGCGGAGCCTCCTTGTTCGCCGTGAACTCTTGAAACTACGAGCGACGGGCGCTGCGGTCAACGTCATCGGCCCACCGCGTGCATCCACGGCACCCGAACCTCGCCTCCGCGAGCACGCGCATCGGTAGCATCCCCGAAGATGACCCAGCGCCAGCCACCACCGAAACCGCCGATCTCGCGGGGCGATCTCGCCGGGTCTGTCTCAGCACTGGTCCTGACGTTCGTCGGCGGTGCTGTGGCCGCGGTCCTGGGACTGTTCATGATGGCCTTCACCGACTACTGCCCGCCCGCAACCTGCAATATCGATGCAGGCGTCACGGCAATCATGACCGGATTCGCGGCTGCCGCTGCGGTCGGCGCGATCGGAACGGCGGTGACCATCGTGCGACTGGTGCGCCGTCACCGGGCCTGGCCCTACGCCGTCGCGACCTTGGTGCTGACCGCCGTGGCGTGCGCTGTGGGCATAGGCGGCTATCTCGCTGCGGTGGGCGGCTGACTCCTACGTGGCGCTCACCGAGGAAGCGCGCCTGGCCGCATCGGCGATCGCTTCCCGCAGACCCCGCGTCGCCAGCTCATCGGCCAGCTCGTTGTCGGCAACCCCGGAATGGCCTTTCACCCAGAACCACTCGACCTGGTGACGCGCGCAGGCGGCCTGAAGCCGTTGCCACAGGTCGACGTTCTTCACCGGCTGCTTGGCGGCGGTCAGCCAGCCGTTGCGCTCCCAGCCCGACACCCACTTGGTGATGCCATTGCGCACGTAGGTGCTGTCAGTGTGCAGATGTACCACCACGGGCCGGGTGAGGGCTTCCAGCGCCGCGATCGGAGCGGTCAGCTCCATCCGGTTGTTGCTCGTCTCGCCGGGCTCGCCACCGCACATCTCGCGGACGTGGTGGCGCATGCGCAGCACCGCGCCCCAACCGCCGGGACCCGGGTTGGGCCGGCACCCACCGTCGGTGTGGATGACGACCACGTCATCGGTGGATTCGGCGAGCGGTGTAGTTCCGCGAGCAAGAGATCCGACGCCATCAGGATCGGTGGATTCGGTCATCGGCTGAGAATAGGCGGCGAGATCATCGCGGTGCGGACCGACATGCCCAGATCGCGATGCCGCAGTGTGGTGATCCGGCGCCCGGGCTGCACGGCGTCCTTCACCGGCAACGTGCGCTCGCCGAAGAACGACGCCGTCGCCTCGATATCGGCGACGACGTAGGTGATACCCCACAGCGATGACGGGCCGTCCGCCGCGGCGTCGGGCGACCCGACGACTTCGAGGATCACCGGCCCCAGCCGGAAGAAGATCTGCCGCATCGGCCGGCCGCCGAATTCGGCGTCGCGTACCCGGCGCGACTGCAGCCCGACCGCGACCAACGCCTGCACGGTCCGAGACAGGTTGGGAGACAACAGCACAACATGATCGATCGAGGTCACGCCGTTCGGATGTGTGGCCGGCTCCGCGGCCGCCGCGGCGGAACGGGAGGTGGGAATGCCGTCGAGCGGGCCGTCTTGGGGTAGGCCCCGCAATACCCACCCCAGGATGCCGCTGCCGCCTCCGGACAGCCGCAGCCGGACGTCACCCACCCGGCAGACGTCGTCGGGGTCCACGCTGAAACCGGCCGCGCGCCACGTGTCAGCCGGATCGGCAAGATGGAATTCATCGACGGTGACGGACATGCCGCTCACTCGTGTCAGGCCTGCGTGACCGGCTCGGGTTTCAGGTCGCGCCACCAGCAGTAGATGTACAGCAGCATCGACATCACCAGCGCGACGATCACCCAGAGCGTGATCGTGACGTCGATCCAGGATCCGATCGGCGGAGAGTCGGGCAGCGCGTTTCTCAGCGGGACCACCGCGAAAAGCATTGCCGCATACCAGGTTGTCATCGGCGGCTGGAACTTGCGCCAGCCCAGCAACGTCAGGTTGGCGACCACAACGGCCACCGCGGCCAAGGCGATCAAAACACCGACGATCACGGCACCAAAAGCCATCGTGCTCGGCGACCGGTGCAGCGTGATGCGGTACGGGCCACCGTCCTCGCGGTCGCTGACAATCTCGTTCTTCCAACCGGCGATGTGGTCCACGAACGTCACCGACATCCGTTCGGGAATCGTGGCATCACCACGCACGACGTCGACGGTGATGGGCCCGGTCTGGTAGTGATCGAACGGCCACTTCGACGAATTACCGGAGATGGTCAAGGGGACCGGGAACTCACCGGGCACCGTGCCTTTGGTCCAGGTGCGCTTCGTCGGCGTGACCGCGGAGTGCACCGCGATGCTCAGGTCCTCGGTGAGCCCGTGCCTGACCGGATCGAGCAGTGCAGGCCCCGGGGTGATGGTGACCTTGCCGGTCAGGGTTCCCTTCACCGTCTGGAGATCCTCGATGTCGACGGTCACGGTCGTGCCATCGGCCGACGCCAGTCCTTCGGTGAGGTGGCGCGGGCATCCGCATCCCGCGCGCTCATACAGCGCGACGGTGACGACGTAGGACGCGACGAAGAAGATCGTCATAGCGAGGATCAGGAGCAGCCTGGGCCGGTTGAAGTGAACGGCAGGATCGGCGTTGGACAAGCCCGTTCTCCCTGATGTCAGCTCGACGGTCGACAGCAACGGCTGCATCGTCTCATCGTCGCCGCGGTTGCCGCCGAGTTTTCGACGGACAACGGCACACAAATCGAGTTGCTGCAACCGGTTTCCGGCAGTGTCGCGAACCGTTGGCGGGTTAGAAGACGTCGCTGTGCGGGGCGGCGATGACGAATCCGTGTGTCACCGTCGGGCCGCCGCTCTTGGCGCTGTTCTCGCGCGCGGCCTTGAGCACGCAGGCCACTTCGGTGCCCATCGGAGCGCCGCACACCAGCGATTCGGTGGGTGAGAAGTCCCAGAACACGATTTTGTGACCGGGCGCCAACATGATCGTCGGAACCTTTCCGGGATCGCCGAGGAGCCCGGCGGGCGCCATCGGCATGAACTGCGCCGGGCCGTTGCCGTCGGCATGGACGGTCCCCAGGCTCACGCTGCGGCTTCCCGCCGGGGCGCCGACCAGGTTCCCGGCACAGGCCACACTGTGCGTCACCTTCCCGCGACTTTTGCGGCAGGCCAGACCCGACGGGGTGGTAAATGCCAGATCCGGGATTCCGGTGAGGTCAGCCACCGAGCCCGGCAGCGGTCCGCTGTCGTCAAAAAGCGGGTCGAGGTCGGGAACCTCGTTCGCCGCACCGGCGTTGGGTACCGGAATAAGCACTGCCAACGCGGCGCACGCCGCCGCCAACAATTCCCGCACTGAAGGGCTCCTGCTACTCGACGGTGACCGACTTGGCCAGGTTGCGCGGCTTGTCCACGTCGTAGCCGCGCGCCTGCGCCACCCCGGCGGCAAACACCTGCAGCGGGATGGTCGACAACAACGGCTGGTACAACGTTGACACCGCAGGGATTTCGATCAGGTGGTCGGCGTAGGGGCGCACCGTATCGTCGCCCTCCTCGGCAATCACGATGGTGACGGCACCGCGGGCCTGGATCTCGCGAATATTGGACAGCAGCTTGGAATGCAGCATCGCCGCGTTCTTGGGCGAGGGCATCACGACGATCACCGGAAGGTCGTCCTCGATCAGTGCGATCGGGCCGTGCTTGAGTTCACCGGCGGCAAACCCCTCGGCATGCATATAGGCCAGCTCTTTGAGCTTGAGCGCGCCTTCCAGCGCCACCGGGTAACCGACGTGGCGGCCGAGAAAGAGCACCGCACTGGACGACGCGAACTGCCGCGCCAACTCGGCGACCGAATCGATGCCACTCAGCACGTGCGACACCAGGTCGGGCATCGCCTCCAGTTGCCGGTACTCGTGCTCGACCTCGTCGGGGTATTTGGTGCCCCGGGCCTGCGCCAGCGCCAGACCGACCAGGTAGTTCGCGGTGATCTGCGCCAGGAACGTCTTCGTGGAGGCGACGCCGATCTCCGGCCCGGCCCGGGTGTAGAGCACCGCGTCGCACTCCCGGGGAATCTGCGAGCCGTTGGTGTTGCAGACCGCGAGTACCTTGGCCTTCTGCTCCTTGGCGTGCCGGACAGCCTCGAGGGTGTCGGCAGTCTCGCCGGACTGGCTGATCGCCACCACCAGCGTGCTGCGATCCAGCACCGGGTCCCGGTAGCGGAACTCACTGGCCAGCTCGACTTCCACCGGCAACCGCGTCCAGTGCTCGATCGCGTACTTGGCCAACAGACCGGAGTGGTAGGCGGTGCCGCAGGCCACGACGAACACCTTGTCGATCTCACGTAACTCTTGGTCGCTCAAGCGCTGCTCGTCGAGAACGATTCGGCCGTCCTCGAAGTGCCCCAGCAGAGTCTCGGCCACCGCGGTGGGCTGCTCGGCGATCTCTTTGAGCATGAAGTACTCATAGCCGCCCTTCTCGGCGGCCGACAGGTCCCAGTCGATGTGAAATCGGCGAGCGGCGGCAGTGTCGTCGTTGCCGTGGAAGTCAGAGATGCGGTAGCCATCGGCGGTGATGACCACCGCCTGATCCTGGCCCAGTTCGACGGCTTCGCGGGTGTACGGGATGAACGCCGCCACATCGGAGCCCAGGAACATCTCGCCGTCACCGATACCGACCACCAGCGGGGTGGATCGACGCGCCGCCACGATGGTGCCGGGTTCATCAGCGTGGGCGAACACCACGGTGAAGTGGCCCTCCAGTCGGCGCAGCACCGCCAGCGCCGAGGCCACGAAGTCCCCGGCGGTGTCGCCCTCGCGGTACTGGCGGGCCAGCAGGTGAACGGTCACCTCGCTGTCGGTCTCGCTGGTGAACTCCACCCCGGCGCGTTCCAGTTCGTCGCGCAGCATCGCGAAATTCTCGATGATGCCGTTGTGCACCACGGCGAACTTGCCGGCCGCGTCGCAGTGCGGGTGGGCGTTGTGGTCGGTGGGGCGGCCGTGGGTGGCCCAGCGGGTGTGGCCCAGCCCGGTGCCCCCGACCAGCAGGGCGGGATCGGTCGCGGCCAGTTCGGCTTCCAGGTTGGCCAGCCGGCCGGCGCGACGCCGGACGGTCAGCTGCCCGATCCCGTCGACGACGGCGATTCCCGCGGAGTCATAGCCGCGGTATTCCATGCGGCGCAGGGCCTCGACGACGACGTCGCGAGCAGGGCGTTGCCCGACGTAGCCGACGATTCCACACATAGCTGTTCAGGGTAGTGCACCGGCAGGCAGCCCCCATGAATCGCGCAGGTCAGCGGGATACCCGTCGCGCGCCAAGCAAGGTGCTCCTGGCCGAATCCCCCGTGCGTTACGGTCATCAGATGGCCAGCATCAAGCGCCTTTACACCGCGTTGACCCGACCCGGACCGCATCGCGTCCTGCGCGGCGATCTGGCCTATGCCGGCCTGGCCGGGGTGGTGTACACCCCACAGTCCGGGTACCGGCTTCCCGCGGTGGCATTCGGCCACGACTGGCTGACCGGAACCGACCGCTACGCCGGACTGCTGGAACACTTCGCCTCGTGGGGCATCGTGGCGGCGGCTCCCGACACCGGACGGGGGTTGGCGCCCTCGGTACTGGATCTGGCTGCTGATTTGGGCCGCGCCCTGGAGATCGCCACCGAGGTCCGGCTGGGGCCGGGTCGGATCAGTGTCGACCGCGATCGGCTCGCGGTGGCCGGACACGGGTTCGGCGGTTCGGCCGCGATCTTCGCGGCAGCCACACTGTCAGTGAAACCCACAGCGGTGGCAGCGATTTTCCCGACCGCGACCACCCCGCCCGCCGAGCAGGCGGCGTTGGGGCTGGACGTGCCGGGCGTGGTCTTCAGCAGTCCCGACGCCCCGAAGGCACTGCGGTCCAACGCGATCGAGCTGGCCCATGCCTGGCAGCATTGCACCCTGCGGGTGATCGACAAGGTGTCGCCGGCCGGTTTGCCGCAGGGCCGCCGGCTGACCGGGTTCTTCGGATTGCCGACCTCGGATCGGCGCACCCAGCGGCGGGTGCGGGCCCTGGTGACCGGAGACCTGCTGGCACAACTGGTGGGCGACAAGACGTTCCGCGACTTCGCGAACCCCCGGGTGGCCCTCCCCCGTACTGCAGCGCTCGATGCGCTGCCGGAACCGGCCAGCCCGGAAGAGAAGATCGCCGCACTGTTCAAGTAGTTCTGCATACGGCAGCGGCCGTCGAGTCCTTTCAGACCCGAGCGGCAATACGGAATCAAACGTGGCGAAACGACAACGGTCGCCGAGCCCAGGTGGACTCGGCGACCGTGGTCGCGTTGCGCTGTCGGCTACGCGCCGGGCGCGCCGTCAGTGCCCGGGGTGCCGGGGGCGCCGTTGCCGGCACCGCCGGTTCCGGTGCCGCCGGTTCCGGCCGCCCCACCGGCCCCGCCGGGACCAGCCGGGCTGCCGCCCTTGCCACCGTTCGCGCCGTCGCCGCCATCGCCGCCGGTGTTGCCAGCGCCCTGGGCGGTACCGCCCTTGCCGCCCGCCCCGCCGGCACCGCCGGACCCGCCTGCCCGGTCAGCACCGTCCGAGCCCGCCGCGCCACTGGTGCTGGCACCGCCGGCTCCGCCGGTGCCGCCGGTGCCGCCGGTGCCACCGACCGCGCCGTTGCCGCCGTCGAATCCGTCGCCGGTGGCGTTGGTTCCGCCGTTGCCGCCAGCTCCACCGGCGCCACCTGCACCGGCAAGGCCGCCGTCCCCGCCGGACCCGCCGCTACCAGCGACGGAGGTGCCACCGGCACCGCCCTTGCCGCCGTTGCCTCCATCACCGGCCGCGCTGCCGTTGCCACCGGCCGCGTTCGAGTGGTTAGCGCCCGCCGCGCCGGCACCGCCGACCCCGCCGTTACCGCCGGCACCGCCGGCACCGCCGTCGCCATCGCCGCCGACAGTTCCAGCGGGTCCGCTGGTGCTGGTACCGGCCGCGCCGCCGACGCCGGCCTTACCGCCGACCCCGCCGTTGCCGCCGTTACCGCCGTCTTGGCCCTGACTGCCGGCGCCTCCGTTACCGCCGGCCCCGCCGGCCCCACCGGTGCCACCGACTCCGCCGCTGCCGGCGGCGCCGGTGCCCGAGGTACCACCGGCCCCGCCGTTGCCGGCGCTGCCGCCGTTACCGCCGTTGGTGCCGTTGCCGCCGGCCGCGCCGTCAGTGCCCGCCGTTCCGGCCCCGCCGTTACCGCCGGCGCCACCTTCGCCGCCACTGCCATCGAGTCCGACGGTCCCTGCGGCACCAGCGGTTCCGCTGGTGCTGGCGCCGCCCGCGCCGGCCGCGCCACCGGCGCCGCCCGCGCCGCCCTTGCCGCCATTACCGCCGGCCAAGCCGTTGCCACTGGCGTCGGTACCGCCGTTACCGCCGGCGCCACCGGTGCCACCGCTGCCACCGACTCCGCCGTTGCCGCCCTGGCCGCCGTCACCGGTGGTCGCGGAACCGCCGGCGCCGCCCTTGCCACCCGCGTTGCCGGCCGCGCCGTCACCGCCGTTACCACCGGCCTTGCCGGCAAGTGCGGTACCGGCCGCTCCGGCCGCTCCGGCCGTGCCGGCACCGCCGTTACCACCGTTACCGCCGTTGGCCGTGCCGGTAGCGGCGCCGCCGTTACCGCCCTGGCCGCCACCGGCACCACCGTCACCGCCGTTACCGGCATGAGCGTCACCGGGTGCGATGCCGAGGGGGTTCCCGATCGCCGCCACCGCGCTGCCGCTGCTGGCGCCGCCATTACCGCCGGCGCCAGCCGTACCGCCGGGCTGACCGGCAGCGCCGCCGGCACCGCCGTTGCCGCCGATGACCGTGCCGCTGCCGCCGGCACCGCCGGCAGCGCCGTTACCGCCATTCGTCGTGCCGCCGGTGAGGCCGGCTCCGCCGGCACCGCCGGCACCGCCCGCACCGCCATTGCCGCCCACGCTGACGCCGGTGGTCGCGCCGGCGCCGCCCGCACCGCCGGCACCGCCGTTACCACCGTTAAAGCCCAGGAGGCCGGACCCGCCGGCGCCTAAGCCACCAGAGCCGCCGTTGCCGCCCCTGCTGTACACACCGGTCCCGTCGTTCCAGCCGGTGGCGCTACCGCCGGCGCCACCGATGCCGCCGTTGCCGCCGCCGTACTGCCCGCCACCACCGTTACCGCCGTTACCACCGGCGAAGGTCCCGGCACCACCGGCACCACCGGCACCGCCGTTGCCGCCGGGACCCTTGGAGCCGAATCCGCCGCCACCGCCTTGACCGCCCGCTCCACCGGTGGTCTTCACGGTGGCGTCGTTGGTGGCGCCAGCACCACCGGCTCCACCGGCGCCACCGTTACCTGCTGCCCCGGTGCCGTTGCCGCTACCGCCGAAGCCGCCCTGACCGCCGGCCCCGCCGACGCCCGCAGCTAGTGCGGAACCGGTCGCGGCACCACCGGCACCGCCGTTACCACCGGCGCCCCCGGTGCCAGTACCGAAGCCGCCGCCGCCACTGCCGCCACTACCGCCGAGGCCGCCGTTGATGCCGGCACCGCCCGCACCCCCGCTGCCGCCGTCCGCGCCGATGCCGAACTTGGCCCCGTAGCCCAGGCCGCCGCCTTGGCCGCCGGAACCGCCCATGCCGCCGTTGCCGAGGAAGGCACCGGTGCCGTCCTTGGCCGCGTCGCCGCCGGCGCCACCGGCACCGCCGGCTGAGCTGGCGCCGAGCTGGCCGGCCCCACCGAGGGGGCCGTTGAACTTCTCACCGCCGACACCGCCGGCGGCGCCGCTACCGGCCCAGCCGCCGTTACCACCGTTGAGGTGAGTGGCGTCACCGGCAGCCCCCACGCCGCCGTTGCCGGCGGTGCCGGCCGCGCCGCCGTTGCCGCCGGCGCCGAGGGTGTAGCCACTGCGGCCACCGTCACCGCCAACGCCGGCGCTACCACCGGTGCCGCCGTTGCCGCTGCCGCCGTTGGCGAATGTGCCGGCCGCGCCATTAGCACCGTCACCGCCGGCACCGCCGTTACCGCCCGTGCCGAAGAACCAGGCCACCGCGGCACCGCCGTCACCACCGGCACCGCCGCTGAAGCCGGCAGTGATGGCGTCGCCGCCGGCCCCACCGTCACCACCAAGGCCCATGAACCAGCCACCGGCGCCACCGTCGCCGCCCGCCGCGCCGGCGCCGCCGGCCCCACCGTCACCGCCGTTGCCGATCCAGCCGAGGGCGCTGCCGCCGTTACCGCCGGCAACACCGGCCGCGTCGCTGCTCCAGCCAGCGCCACCGTCGCCGAACCACAAGCCACCGTCACCGCCATCGGGATTGAGAGCTGTTCCGTCGGCACCATCACCGATCAGGTACAACCCGGAGAAGTCGTTGATGGCACCGTTGACCAACTCGCCCAACGGGTTATTGATCCAGAACTCCATCACCATGTGGAGCGGGTTGTAGAACAAGTTGGTGAACAGGTCCGTGCCGAAGTCCGCCGCGGGCATGGGCTCGAAGTTGAAGCTGAAGTCCGCCGGCGAGGCATCCGACTGCGGGAACATGTCGGAGAGCCAATCGAAGTTGAACAGATCATCGAGGTCGGCCTGCGCCGGGGGCGCCGAAGCCAACGGCGCCATGCCGAAAGCCAGGAACGCGGCGACGGCGCTGCTGGCGCCGGCCACCCGGTTGCGGCGCCGCGAGCGCACCTCCGGCTGAGTGCCACGCTGACTGCTGCTGTGACGACGATTCATTTTCGAACACCTCTCCTGTGAACAGTCCTGTTGAGCGGTTGTGACTTGTCAGTTGGGTCGTGCGACATGCTGGCTGTGTCGGCCTAAGCGCCTAGGCCGGCCAGGGCGTCCATCAGGTACGTCCAATCGAACGTGTCCCCCACGCTGGAGCCGGCGCCGCCGTCATCGAAGAGGTCGGAGGGGATGATGGGGAAGGAGAATCCGGCCAGCGGCGGCTCCACGGGTGGTTGGCCAGGGTTCTTGCCGTCCCAGTTCCAGGCAGCCCCGCCCATCAAGCCGACCATCGCCTGCTGCCAGCCCATCATGGCGCCGATCGGGCCGACCCCATGGCTGTCAACGGTGAGCGTGAGCGGTACCCCCAGAAAACCCGACGCGTCGATAGCGAGGCCGACACTGTTGAAGATCGAACCGCCGACCGCGGGCACGGAGTCGACGATGTTTCCGGAAGAGTCGTAGTACGTGTAGTCAGCGTTGGCCACCGAGCCGGGGGTAAGCAGGCCACCGAACGCGAAATCCAGATGCGAGATGGTGCCCGGGGGGACCGCATCCCCGAGCAGCGGTATCACGAAGCCGAGATCGAGAGTGGCGCCGTTGAAGAAGGCGCCGGCCATATTGGCCAGGGTCTCGTTCAGGCCGTCGCCGTCGTTGATGCTATTGAGCAGCGCGATCCAGGGGCTTATCCCCGGCCCAAGCATGCCCATGATCATGCCGCTCATCGGTGACGAGATGAAGTTGATGATCGCGTTTATCGGTTCGACGTCGGTACCGGGGGGCAAGAAGGCCGGCAACAGTTGAGGCAGAAGCCCGAAGAGCAGCGAGTGGCCGAGGGTGAAGGTGGATAGGTCGGCACCACCACTGAGGGTATGCAGAATCGTGGTAGCTGCGATCGGGTCATCCGCGGCGACATTGAGCAGGGTGTAGCCATTCATCACCCCACGCAGATGTTCCTGCATCTCATTGACCACGTCGGGGATCTTCGACGGGTCGTTGAGGATCTCCTGGAAGAACGCGTACTGGTTGGCGATGAACTGCTGGAACACCACATTCGGAGCGACGTTGAAGTTGTTGGCAAGCACCGTGGCGTTCTGGGCCGCGATGTTGTACTGGTCGATCCACGGCGCCCAAAGATCGCCAAGTGCACTGAGCTGAACATCTCGGATCGTGGGGACACTCGCCAGCGGGGTTGCCGCCGGGGTGGCTGCGATCAGGCCGGAGCCCACGATCGCAATGCCGGCGGTGACGTAGGGGCGAAGAGTTTGCTGCACAGCCATCTCCTTTTGTGAGGTGCCGCCCTCGGCAGGCGCCCCTTGCGAAGCCGTGACGCTGCCGTGTTGTTCCTGAATTCACGCTTACTTACTGATGTGTCACGGAACACTATCCGTGAGGAACTTAAGACACAAGCATCTCCGTCAAGTATTTTTCGTGTGTTTTCAAAGCTCACAGGCGTTAACTTTGTATATCTCGTGGTCCGGCATATTTTTCACCTGAGAGTGGACAGTCGTTCTTTTCGGGATACGTCTGCCGTCCACAAGAGGACCGGCTTATGTGATAAAAGCGACCCCGCGAACGACACGGTCGTGGGGGCCCGCCAGTGACCCGGCGGCCGTGAGGTGTCGTACTCGGGCGCCCACCAGCCGCCGAGCGGTCGGTGGCCGGGGTCCTGCGCCGCGGTTGTAGTCGGTGCGGCCGGCACCACCCCACTGTGCCGATACCGCGTTTTGACTGCCGTGGTATGTCTGATAAGTGCGGATCGGTGTACAGCTGGCCTACGCGGGCGGCTTCAAGGAAGCGGTGGAGCGGGTCATCGAGCTGGAGCAAGCCGGGATCGACGTGATCGCCGTCGCGGAGGCCTACTCGTTCGACGCCATCAGCCAGCTGGGCTACCTGGCGGCCAAGACTTCACGAGTCGAACTCCTCACCGGGGTCCTGCCGATCTACACCCGAACGCCCACCTTGTTGGCAATGACAGCCGCCGGCTTGGACTACGTATCCGACGGCCGGTTCGCCCTGGGCCTGGGCACCTCGGGGCCGCAGGTGGTGGAGGGCTTCCACGGCGTACCGTTCGACGCCCCACTGGGACGTACCCGCGAGGTGGTGGAGATCTGCCGGACGGTGTGGCGCCGCGAACGACTCAGCTACGACGGAGAGCACTACCAGCTACCCCTTCCGGCGGACCGCGGAACCGGGCTGGGCAAGTCATTGAAGTTGATCAATCACCCGGTGCGGGCGCGGATTCCGATCTCGATCGCTGCGCTGGGGCCCAAGAACGTCGCACTGACCGCCGAGATCGCCGACGGTTGGCAGCCGGTGTTCTTCTACCCGGAACGGTCCGGCGAAGTGTGGGGCGAGTCCTTGAAAGCCGGCGCCGCAAAACGTGATCCGGCGCTGGGTCCGCTGGATGTCATCGTGGGGGCGTCGCTGGCCATCGGCGACGACGTCGAGGACCGGCTGGCTTGGGTGAAACCGCAACTGGCCTTGTACATCGGCGGAATGGGCGCCAAAGGCCGCAATTTCTACCACAACCTGGCCACCCGGTACGGCTTTGGGGCCGCCGCCGATCGCATCCAGGAGCTGTATCTGTCCGGACGCAAGGCCGAGGCGATCGCCGCCGTGCCCGACGAGCTGGTGCGCCACACCTCGCTGGTCGGGCCGCGCGGCCTGGTGGCCGAACGACTCGCCGCCTACGCCGAGGCCGGCGTGACCACGCTGCTGGTGGGCCCGCTGGCCACCGGGCCCGACGAAGCGCTGCGCTACGTCGAGGAGCTCCGCGCCCTACTGCCGTCCTGAGCCAGCGCACCGCAGGCCGACGATGGGCCGGATGTGGCCCAGGACACTCCGCAGACCAAGATGGGCCTATGGACTTCACGCCGACCGTGACAACGCCCATCGCCCAAACCCTGTTTGAGCTGCTGCAACGCCAAGCAGACCGGTTCGGTGACAAGGTCGCGTTCAGCTTCTCCTACAACGGCGACGACGAAGGCCGCAGCGAGCTGACGTTTCGTGAGCTGGACCGCCGCGCACGCGCGATCGCGGCGAACCTGCAACGCTACGACGTCGCCGGCGAGCGGGTCCTGGTGCTGGTGCGGCCGGGCCTGGACTTCATCGCCGGGTTTTTCGGCTGCCTCTACGCCGGCGCCGTGGCGGTGCCGGTCCATCAGAAACTGGCGCCGCGCCTGCAGGTCGTCGTCCCCGACGCGGCCGCGAAGTTCGCGCTCACCGCCAGCGAGAAGAGCGAGGAAACCCGAGCCGCGGTCGCCGGGATTCCAGGGGAACCCGAGCAGTGGTTCTTCACCGATGCAGGCGCCAACCCTGACACCTGGGTGACGCCGGACCTCAACATCGACTCGCCAGCTGCCATCCAGTACACCTCCGGATCGACTCGCTCCCCCAAGGGCGTGCTGCTGAGCCACGGCAACATCCTGCACAACTGCGATGCCATCCGCCAGTCGTGGAACGGCGACGAGAACGCCAGGGGCGTGTTCTGGCTGCCACCGCACCACGACCTGGGCCTGATCGGCGGCATCCTGTCCATGATCTACGTCGGGGCCAGCACGGCGCTGATGTCACCGACCGCGTTCATCAAGCGCCCGATGCGCTGGCTGGAACTGGTGTCCGCCCATCGGGGCGTGATCACCGCCGCGCCGAACTTCGCCTACGACCGGTGCGTGGAGACGAGCACTCCCGAAGAGCGTGCCGCGCTGGACCTTTCCTGCATGACAGTCGCCATGAACGGAGCCGAGTCGGTGCGCGCCACCTCACTGGCGGCGTTCGCCGACGCCTTCGCGCCGGCGGGTTTCCAGCTCTCGTCGTGCTATCCGGTGTACGGATTGGCCGAGGCCACCCTGTGTGTGGCGTCCGGATCGCCCGCCGGAGTACCCGGGGTGCGCTACCTCGATCGGGTCGCGCTGGAACAGGACCGCATCGTCGACGTGGCACCGGAGGACCTCGCCGCCGCGACGTTCGTGGGCTGCGGTCAGCCCCGGCAGACCGACATCGCCATCGTCGATCCAGTGACCCGCCGCCTCTGCGGACCCGACGAGATCGGTGAGATCTGGGTCGCCGGACCCAATGTGGCGCAGGGCTACTGGAATAGGCCGGAGGAAACGGCGGCGACGTTCGGAGCCAGGCTGGCCGAACCGGCCGACCAGGCCCGCGGACCGTTCTTGCGCACCGGAGATCTCGGTTTCCTGTGTGCCGGTGAGATTTTCACGACCGGACGCTGCAAGGATCTGATCACCATCGACGGTCACAACTACTACCCCAACGACATCGAATTCACCGTGCAGCAGTGCAGTCCGGTGCTGGTCTCGGGCCGCGGAGCGGCCTTCGCCACCGACGCGCCGCCCAACGGGGTCGGACAGTTGGTCATCATCCACGAGGTGGACAGTGCGCAGGCCGCTGAGGCCGACCTCGATGCGATCATCGAGGCGATTCGACTGGCGGTCGCAACCCATCACGGGATCGCGGCCGACGCCGTGGTCTTGGTGCACCACGTATCGCTGCCGACCACCTCGAGCGGCAAGATCCAGCGCGGCCAGTCCAAGCAGAACTTCGTCGAGGGCAGGCTGGCAGTCCTCGCCGAGTGGCGTACGCCGACCCGCGAACTGTCTCTGGAAGAACTGGAGGCGGCAGCCAGGATCGTCTCGACGCTGCAGTCCTGGGGAACCGCGCAGGGCTGAACGACGCGCCGGGTGCTTGGCCTTACGCCAGCGGGTTGATCCAGCGCAAACCGGGGAATCGCTGAAAATCGGTGTCGGCGGAGGCCAGTTCGACGCCGTGCTCGATGGCGAGGGCGGCAAGCTGCGCGTCCGGTACCAGGTTGCCGGTGACTTCGATCTGAGCGCAGATCGTGGCGTATGCCTGTGCGGTGGTTTCGGTCGCGGGCGGGATCCACACCACCGGGACCGCTAACCAGTCCGCGATGTAAGCCCACGCTTGAGGCCCGGTCAAGGGGTTGGCAGTCACCCTGGGATGAGTGACGATACGCAGAAACGCGCCGATGGTCTGCCATGGCAGGCCGACCCGGTTGGCGCCGTTCAGCGTTTCTTCCAGCCACGCCGCGGCCACGGGATTGTGTTTGCTATCGGCGTCGACCGCGTACATCAGGAGGTTCGCGTCTAGGAGCATCGCGGCTCACCGGTCATCATCGAGCAGGTCCAGCACCTGCGCCACGTTGGTGACATCGACCTTCAGGCCGATCGGCGCGGAGCGATGACGATACCGAGACCCGGGGGCGCTGGCCGATGCGGCGATACCGCGGCGGGCGAGCAGGTTCAGCGCCTCGCTGATCCCCAGCCCCTGCCGCCGAAGCCGCTCGATCTCGGCAGCGACGTCGCTGTCGATGACCACGGTTGTCCTCACGTTCAGCATCGTACTCCGATGCGCATCATGATGCGTTCTTAACCGCATCATGATGTGAGTGCTCGGATCACTCCCCTACCTGCGGCAACTCTTCGGCGGCGGTCTCACAGGGGGTCTTCGGCGCGACATCAGCGGCCGGCCCGGGGGGGTCGTCCGCCTCGCCGGGCTGGTCGGCGTCTTCGGTGTCCGCGGTTTCCTCGGCTCCCGGCCGCGGACCGATGTCTTCCGACAGTTCGGCCGGCTCGGGTTCCTCAGCCGCACCGGCGGTCTGGCCTGCCGGTTCGGAGTCGCCGGCGTCCTCGGAATCGGTGGGGCCCGCGGGGTCTTCGGGTTCAGGGTCGCCCCGGGCGTGTTCATCGAACGGCTCGTCGAGCGCCTGGTCGGCGCCGGGATCGCCGAGCGCATCGATAAGCCGCGGGATCAGCCCGCCCAGGCCCGCGAGGCCGCCGAGCCCACCACCCGCGCCGCCCGGTAGTCCCGTCGACGGCAACCCCAGGTCGCCGGGCAGGCCGGGCACTCCAAGCGAGCCAAGATCACCCGGCAGGGCATCGAGCGGTCCGGCGGGCGCCGGGTCGCCCACTGCCGGCCCCGGCGGGCCCGGCGCCACCGCGGCAGGCTGCGCCGGCGGAACCTCCGCAAGACCCGGCATCGGCGCAACCGAAAACGGCACAACGGGCTCCGCCGCGGCGGGCTGACCCACCGGTCCCAGGTCCCCCGGCAGCGCGAACACCACGCCCGGCCCAGGCTCGGCCGCCGCGACCGCGGCGCCGTAGGCCGCATCAATGCCGTCCCGCGCCGACCGGACCGCGGCCACCCACTCGACGCGGACATCGTTGTCCACGTACGGCAGCACCTGCTTGTCGACCACCTCGGTGGCACGTTCGTCCTCGGAGCCGGAGGCCACCGCGTGGGCTGCCGCCAGCCAAGACGACCGGTACGCGCCCGCCCGCTCATCGACGGCCAACACCGCGGCGACCTTAGCGTCGACCAACCGCCACAGCTCATCCCGCAGCGAGCCACAGGCGCCGGCCACGGCGCGCAGCCGGGCCGTCAGCTGCGCCGCGGCGTCACAGTGCTGGCGCAGGAACTCCGCGGCCACGTCGGCGCCCGGACCGCGCCAAGCACCGTCCAACTCGACCAGTTGCTGTCGTTGCGCGCGCAGTGCCTCGTCGGCAGCGTCAGCCAGTGCGTACATACCGACACAGTCGGCATCGAGCGCTCGCAGGTCCAGGCCGGCTTCGCTGTCGTAGTGGTCGGCGAGCTGTCCTTCGTAGCCGGTGAGCTCCGGATGCCGATATCCCCGTCGCTGGCAGGCCGCCACGTAGGTCTGCAGGTGCGTGACCGCCTCACGCCCCTCGGCCAGCCGGCCGGACACATCGTGTCGCTGGGCCACGTCAGCCGACCCGTTCGGCCGCAGAGGTATCGGCCTGTCCATAGCGCACCAGGCCGACTCGCAGTGCCGTGGCGATCTCGGCGTTGGCCCGCGACCAGCGCATCAGCTCGGGCAACCACGCCTGTAGACCACGGCGTAACGCCTCACCCGGGCCGATATGGTCGCGTCCGGCAACACCGCCGTCGAATATCAACCCGCCCAACCGGATGCCGGAAGCCGTATCAATGGCCGACGCGGTCGCATCGAAATGGTCCGCCACCGACCGCAGCGCGGCGGCGTCGAGGTAGAGCTGTTGTCGTCCCATACGGGTATGACGGCGACAGCGTTGGACGGGTTCCCTGGTTCCCCGAGATTCGCTGAACCGCGGGTTCAGTTCCGAGTGCGTACCGCGTCGGCGACATCTGCCGCGATCCGGCGCGCCGTCTCCTCATCGGAGGCTTCCACCATCACGCGGACGAGCTGCTCGGTTCCCGACGGTCGCAACAGGATTCGTCCAGTGGCACCGAGTTCGTCGGTGGCACGCTGCACCGCGTCACGCACGGCGGGGCGGCCCACCGCTTCGGCCTTGTCAGTGACCTCGACATTGATCAGCACCTGCGGCAACGTGCGCATCGCCGAGGCCAGGGCGGCCAGCGGAGTCCGGGTCTGCGCCATTCGTGCCATCAGACGCAGGCCGGTGATGATGCCGTCACCGGTAGTGGCCACCTGGGGAAGCACGATGTGACCGGACTGCTCACCGCCGAGCGTGAATCCTCCGGCCCGCAACTGCTCGAGAACGTAGCGGTCGCCGACGTCGGTGGTGTGCACGGTGACCCCGGCCTCGCGCATGGCCAGGTGCAACCCGAGATTGCTCATCACGGTCGCCACCAGGGTGTCGTCGACCAGTTCTCCGGCGTCACGCATGGCCAGTGCCAGCACGACCATGATGGCGTCACCGTCGATCACATTGCCGGCGGCATCGACGGCCAGGCAGCGGTCGGCGTCACCGTCGTGCGCCAGGCCCAGGTCGGCGCCGTGGTGCAGCACCGCGGCGCGCACCGGTTCCAGATGCGTCGAGCCGCACCCCTCGTTGATGTTGAGCCCGTCGGGATCGGAGTTGATCGTGATCACGGTGGCCCCGGCGGCCCGGTAAGCCCGCGGCGCCGCGTCCGATGCCGCGCCGTGCGCGCAGTCCACCACCACGGTCAGGCCGTCCAGCCGAGTGGGATGGGTTTCGGTCAGGTGCCGCAGGTAGCAGTCCAGCGCATCCTTGGCGTCCACCACCCGGCCCAGCTCGGCGCCGATCGGGCGCAAGCCCGGTCCGGCGGCCACCAGGTCTTCGATCTGGTCCTCGGTCGCGTCGTCGAGTTTGTGTCCACCCGGGCCGAAGAATTTGATGCCGTTGTCCGGCATCGGGTTGTGCGAGGCGGAGATCATCACCCCGAAGTCGGCTTCATACGCGCTGGTCAGATAGGCCACTGCCGGGGTCGGCAGCACACCGGCGCGCAGTGCGTCGACGCCCTGGCTGGTCAGCCCGGCGATGACCGCGGCCTCCAGCATCTCTCCGCTGGCCCGCGGGTCACGGCCGACGACGGCCACCCGGCGACCGGTACCGGTGGCGAGCCGCTGGGCCGCCGCGCCGCCCAGTGCGACCGCCAGCTCGGCGGTCAGCTCGCGGTTGGCAACCCCGCGGACGCCGTCGGTGCCGAAAAGTCGACCCATAACTATCCTTTATCGCCGCGAGCGCGCGTGTCTCCGGCCCGACACGCCGGTATCGGACCGAAAACACGCACCCTCAAACGCAAGCCGGGGGCACCTTCCGCGTGCGGAAGGCACCCCCAACTCGCTGCCAGAATGCAATCGCAGATCAGCGCTTGCTGTACTGCGGAGCCTTGCGGGCCTTCTTGAGACCGTACTTCTTGCGCTCGGTGGCCCGCGGGTCACGAGTCAGGAAGCCGGCCTTCTTCAGAGCCGGACGGTCTTCGGGCTGCACCAGGATCAGCGCGCGGGCCAGCGCCAGCCGCAGCGCACCGGCCTGGCCGGAGGGGCCGCCGCCGTCGAGGTGGGCGTAGACGTCGAAGCTGTCCACCCGGTCCACGGTGACCAGCGGAGCCTTGATCAGCTGCTGGTGCACCTTGTTCGGGAAGTAGGCCTCCAGGGTGCGTCCGTCCAGGTTGAACTTGCCGGTGCCGGGCACCAGGCGCACACGCACCACTGCCTCCTTGCGGCGGCCGACGGTCTGGATGGGACGGCCCAGGTCGTGCGGCTGGTAAGCCGGCGCGGCCTCTTCGTGCACCTCTACGGTCTCGTCAACCGCGCTGGCCTCAGAGGCCTCGGCGGCCTCGTCGATGGCCTCGGTACCCTCAAATGCGGTCTCGGTCATTGCGCCACCTGCTTGATTTCGAACGGGATCGGCTGCTGAGCGGTGTGCGGATGCACCGGGCCGGCGTAGACGTGCAGCTTTCGCTGAATCTGACGCCCCAGCTTGTTGTGCGGGATCATCCCGAGGATCGCCTTCTCCACGACGCGGTCGGGACGGGTCTCCATCAGCTCACCGATGCTGCGCTTGCGCAGCCCGCCCGGGTAGCCCGAGTGGCGGTAAGCCATCTTCTTCTGCAATTTGTCGCCGCTGATGGCGACCTTGTCGGCGTTGATGATGATGACGAAGTCACCGCCATCAACGTTCGGTGCGAATGTCGGCTTGTGCTTGCCGCGCAGCAGGGTTGCTGCCGCAACGGCGAGCCGGCCGAGCACCACGTCGGTGGCGTCGATGACGTACCACGAACGTGTGGTGTCACCCGCCTTCGGCGCATAGGTGGGCACAGCGCTTACCTCTTCTTTTACTCGAGCCGGGCGTTCCCGGTTCTAGCGGATCCCGGAGCGAGCCGGGTGCCGGTCCGGCGTGAACGCGGGGTGATTTCTCGGCGACCGACATTGACCCGAGAACCCGCTGTGCCACTAGGCACCGCACGCCAACGGTGCAGCTTACCGGCGGCGATCCGCGGGGGTCAAAACGGTGACCGCCGGCGTGGGAGCCGGTGTGGCCCCGTCGGCTCTCCATCCTCCGGGGCCACACCGTGTTAGGGGCGGCCTCTCCTACCTCCCCCAAGCTCCCGCGGCGCGACAGTCGGCGTCGGCAACGTCGGCGGCGCCGTCGCGGACGGCGCCGCCAAGGTCGAACAGGATCTGGTTCAGCGCGCTGACCGCGTGCTGCCATCGCAGCTGTTCAGCGTGGTAGGCACCGGCCGCCTCCCGCGTCCACACCTGCTGCAGGGGGGCGATCTGCGACCGCAGCTCCTCCAGGGCCCCGTTGAGCCGGGCGGCCGTGGAGTGGATCTCCTGGCGGACGGCATATTCGATCTCGTCGAAGTTGTACGACAATGCGGCATCCATCTGGGTCTCCGCTCAGATTCCGTCGCCGGCGGCAGCGATGTGGTGGGAGTGGGCCTGGGCGACCTCGCGCAGCGCCCGCTCGTTGTGGCGGATGGTCTCGGCAATGCGCGCCAGCGCGTGGTGCAGCTTCAGGGATTCGGCGTTCCAGCGGTCCACGACGTCCTGGAACCGGGCGGCCGCCAGGCCCGACCACACCGACGGCGGCACCGCCCGCATTCGACCGACAAACGCCTGCAGCATCCCGCGGATCTCCTCGTTGCGGGCGTCGGTGGCCGCCGCGACGGCGCGCATGACGTCGAAGTCGGCGCTGAGTGTGCTGGTGGCTGCGGGTGTGCTCACATCGTCTCCTGCCGTCGGCGGCCGCGATCGAGTCGCGCTGATATGTAGTTCGACGGCGTTCGGCTGGCTTCGGTTCCCTCGACCGTGGGCGTCCACCCGGCGTCGATTCTGCGCATTCCGCTTCTAGAGCCACCGCCTGGATGACATAAATGCGGAACGCGGACCGTAAGCCTTGAGCTGACTGCGGCGTGGGCCCGTCGTCTGCATCGAGGAGGGGAAATGCAACGCACTCTGGGCGTCTGTCTCACCGCTGGACTGGTCATCACCGGCGCCGGTGCGCTGGTCGTTCCGCCGGTGCAACCAGCGGCAACATCGGCGCCGGTGCTCTTAGCCGGCACTGGATCCTCGCTCGGGGACGGCACCGCCCTGATCATGGGCGCCAGCTTCGTCGCAACCCCCAGCCAGGGCTGGCTCAACGCGTTCGACAGGTTGTACCTGCAACCACATGGCTTCACCGGCGACCTTCTGCCGGTGACCACACCGCAGTCGCTGTATCCGTTCACCGGGCCGTTCAGCATGACGTTCGACAATTCGACAGCCCGGGGCATGCAGATCATCGAAGAGGCGATCCAGCGGCAGATCGCGACCGGTGGAGTCAGCGCCGACAACCCCGTCGTGGTGAGCGGCTACTCGCAGAGCGCCTCCATCGACTCGCTGCTGATGGCGCGACTGGAGCAGGAGGGCATTGATCCCGCGAATGTGCACTTCGTGCTGCTGGGCAACCCGAACAACCCCAACGGCGGGTTGCTGGAACGGTTCGCCGTCCCGTTCGGCGATAACCCCGACGCCGTACACCTGGGGCTGACGTTTTCCGGCGCCGCCCCATCGGATGTGTCGCCGACCTCGGTCTACACCTATGAGTACGACGGCTTCGCCGACTTCCCGAAATACCCGATCAATCTGCTGGCCGACCTCAACGCGTATCTGGGCATCCTCTTCAACCATGTCGCGTATCTGGGGTTGACGCCGGAGCAGATCAGCAACGCCGTGCCGCTGCCGACCTTGGATCCCGACAGCCTGACCAGCTACTACATGATCGAGTCGCCGAGCCTGCCGCTGCTGGCCCCGCTTCGGCTGCTGCCGGTGTTCGGCAATCCGCTGGCCGACCTGCTGCAGCCGGCGCTGTCTGTGTTGGTGAACCTGGGCTACGGCAGCATCGACAACGGCTGGTCGCCCGGCTACGCCGATGTGGCCACCCCGATGGGTTTCCTGCCCGACCAAAGCATCCTCGACCAGGTGCCCGAGGCGCTGTGGAACGGTGTGCTGCAGGGATTCACCGACGCCTACCAGGACCTGATCGATCCCGCGAACTACCAGCTGATCTCACCGAAAACGATGTCCGACGTGCTGGGGCCACTGCTGAACTCGGCGACCGCGGCGTTCAACCTCGACGGGTCGTGGGAGGACATCACGAGTTATCTGTCGACCTTCCTCGCCGGCGCCGCGAACTGGTACGCCGAAGGCCTCCAGGAGCTGTCGCTGACCCACACCGGTCTGCCGCCCATCGACATGGGCAGCACCCTGTTCTTCACCCTGCCCCAGGTCGCCTGGAACCTGTTCGAAACCCAGCTGGCTGCCGGCGACCCGCTGGCCGCCATCGGCGAACCACTGGCGGCGCTGATCGGCCTGGCACCGCTCATGCTGGTGGGGGCGGTGATTTAGGCCCAACGACGCTGAGGAGCTGGCCTGCGTGCATTGTCCACCGGCCGGCCTGTGGTCCGAATGGCCGGACTCACGGCAGCTCTCCCAGCCAGTGGCGCAAATCCCCCCGTTTGACGTTTGGCGGCATCGACCCTCAGCTGACGGCGTGGGCAGAGCGCACCGCCTGCTCACACACCGCGCGCAGGGTGGCCTCGCCACCCGGTCCGCTCTGGCATCCGATGCCGATGCGCACGGCGCGGTCGACCACGATCGCCCAGTCGACGTGGTGGCCGTCGCGCACCTCTCGATAGGTCACCGCAGGCCGACCCGCGCTGGTGCCGGCGGGGTTGAAACCGGTGAACACCCCGGGCGTCTCGGCGTCAGCGCGTCGCAGTGCTCGCTGCAACGGTTCGGCGACGGCGGTCAGGGTATCGCCGGCGGCGGGCGCCTGGGTGACGTGCAGCACCAGCTGCGGGTCGCCGGGCGACGCCACCTCCACCCGGGCCGAACCTGGCCCATCCGTCACCCGTCGCGTCACCCAATCAGACGGAACCTGCACCGCCACATGACTTTCCACGAGATAGGTCACGGGATTCTCGATGTCCGGGCGCGCCGCGTGACCTGCCAGCAGGGCCAGCGCCACCACACCGCCGACCAGGGCGGCTGGGCCCAGCCACAACCGGCGACCGGAAGGGGCCGGTTCGGCGACCGGCGGATCGACGGCGCGGCGGATCGGCGGCAGCCGATCGACCACCGTCACCCGCACCTCGGGCCGCAGCCGCTGCTCGATCAGCGCCGAGAGCAACCCCGCCCCGCCAATCCCGGCCGGTGCGTCGATCACGACCACTGCGGGGTGACCCCGAACCGCCGCACGTATCCGGTGTGCCACCGCGTCGGCGACCTCGTCGGGGGAACCGATGCGCGGCTCGGCAACGACATCAGCGCCTTCGGCTCCGGTGACGGCCACCAGGACCGCGGCGATCTCCACCACGACCGCGGCGCGGAATGCACACGCCAGTAGCGTTGCACGCGAACGGGTCACGACCTCGCCGGTCAGCTCTCGCGCCGCCGCCGTGAGCAGTTGCACCCTTCGAACCGGCCACCAGGATGGGTGGATGAGCTCGACCGACTCGCCAGGCAGCGGGCAGACCAGTACGTCGCGTAGCAGCTCCGCCATCGACACCGGTTGCCCGCCGACCAGTCCGACCGGGTCATCGATCCACTCCAGCGCCGCTACAGCGTCGACTGATTCCACTCCGCCGCAACATAATCGGCGAATCGATACGGGACCTGCCTCGATCACCGCACGATGACATGCGCTCATGGCTCCCAAGCCACCTGGATAAGCCGCTCGCCGTCAGACCGGGTGACCAGGGTGCCGCGCCCGGGCGGCAGGGGCACCGGGCGGACCGGACCCCACGGGGCGTCCGCGGCACTGCCGGCCAAACCGTTCATCGTCAGCGTCATCGCGCCCAGATCGGTCAGCGCGGTCAGCAACGGCTCGTACATCGACCGGGCCGCTCCCCCGCTGCGACAGGCCACGATCAGGTGCAGTCCGAGATCCCCTGCGTGCGGCAGGTATTCCAGCAGTGGTGCCAGCGGATTGCCGGTGCCGGCGGCAACCAGGTCGTGGTCATCGACCACCACGTACAAGTGCGGGCCAGACCACCACGACCCGGCGCGCAGTTGCTGCGGTCTGAGGTCGGCACCGGGCATCCGCCTCGCCAGCCGGTCGATCAGCTCCGGCAGCAGTGTTGTCAGCGCCGGCCGCGACATCGCATAACCGGCCAAGTGCCCGGCCGGCACGACGTCCAGCAGGCCGCGCCGGTAGTCGACCACCAGCAGCTGAGCCTGGCCGACGGCGTGGCATCGGACCAGCTCCCGGCACAACGTTCGCAGCGCGGAGGTCTTGCCGCACTCGCTGCCGCCCACGACGAGCAGGTGCGGTTGGCGACCGAAATCAATCGGAACAGCCTCGAGTCCGCGTTCGTCCACGCCCAGAACCGGCAGGCCAGCAGGGGTCGCCGCCAGCTCGGCCCGGTCGACGACGGCCGGCAGCAGCCGGATCGGCGGCGCGACGGCACCGTCCGGGTGCCGCATCGGTTCCCAGCCTTGCGGGCGGGCCAGCAGCATGTGCATGCCGTCGTGGGTCAGGCCGCGTCCGGGCCGGCCCTGCGGCACCCGCTGGGCCTGGCGGCGGTCCAGTTCGGACTCGGCCGGATCCCCCAGCCTCAGCTCGATACGGGTGCCGATCAGGTCCCGCAAGGCGGGCCGCACCTCGGCCCACCGCGACGCACCCAATATCACGTGCACGCCAAAGGACAGCCCGCGGGCGGCCAGCGCGACAATCCTGGCCTCCACCTCGATTTCGCGGCACAGCGCGGACCATCCGTCGATCACCATAAACACGTCCGCGGCCGGGCGTTCGTCTTGCGCGATGCGGTCGGCTCGCTGGGCTTCGCGCCGCGCCACGATCGCCTCCATCTCGGCAACCACCCGCCGGACCAGGTCCGGTTGCCCAATGCCGGCGACGGCACCGACGTGCGGCAGGGTTCGGAGCGCCGATAGCGTCCCACCACCGAAGTCCAAGCAGTAGAACGCGACCCGGGTCGCATCGTGGGTGGCGCACAGCGCCGCGATCAGGGTATGCAGCGCGGTCGACTTGCCCGACTGCGGGGCACCCACGACAGCGACATGTCCGCCGCCGCCGTCCAACCGAAGCGACAAGGTAGTCCGACGCTGCTCAAAGGGCCGATCCACGATGCCGATCGGGACCGTCAGATCAGCGTAGCCTGCGTCGAGGAGTGCTCCCAGAGCTGGGGAATCTCCCAGCGGCGCCAGCCATATCGGTCGCGCCGCCGGGCCGTACCCGGACAATCGCTGCAGCATTGCCTGCAGCAGGGTGCGCCCGCCCGCTTCGGCCGCTTCCCTTACCGGGCCCAGTGGCGCGGCGGTGAACGGGCGGACCGCGATCGGATCAGTCCGGGCAGCAGGGCACATCCCGGAGACGTAGGCCGTCTGGAATCGCCGCACCGTGCCGTCTGCGGTGCGCAAGAGCCCCACTCCGGGAATGTTGGGCAGTTCGTATGCCTCGCCGTTGCCCAGCACTATCCGGGATTCGGCCGCCGACATCGTCTTGAGACACACCCGATAGGACAGATGCGATTCCAGACCCCGAAGCCTGCCCTCTTCGAGCCGCTGGCTGGCCAGCAACAGGTGCATTCCCAGCGACCGGCCCAGCCGGCCGATGGCGACAAAGGTGTCGAGCAGGTCGGGCTGCTGGTGCAATAGCTCGGCGAACTCGTCGACGATCACCAGCAGTGCAGGCAGGGACGGCAGCTGCGGCTGCGCCGTTCGCACCTGCCGATATGCGGCGATACTGGGCGCCCCGGCGGCGCGCAGTTGTTGCTGGCGCCGCTGCATCTCGCCGGCCAGCGCGTCGCGCATCCGCTCCACCAGCGGCGCCTCGTCGGCAAGGTTCGTGATGACCGCACTGACATGGTTGACCTGCTCGAAACCGAGAAAGGTTGCGCCGCCTTTGTAGTCGACCAGCACCAGGTTGAGTTCCTCGGGTGAATGCCGCGCCGCCATGCCCAACACCAGGGTGCGCAGGAACTCCGATTTGCCCGAACCTGTGGCTCCGACACAGAGCCCGTGCGGTCCACTACCGTGCTCGGCGGCCTCCTTGATGTCCAGCCGTACCGGGTCTCCGCTCGGGTCCGTGCCGATCGGGACGCACAATGACTGCGCTGATGCGCGTGCCCATTCCGACGGTGCATCGAAGCGGTCGATGTCGCCGATGCCGAGCAGATGAGCCCACCCTTGAGCGTCCCCGGCGCCGACGGGCCCGTGCGCCGCCAGGCGCCGTGCACACACCACCGCGTCGGCGAGGGTCAGAAAGTCCGGCCGGCCAAGGCGGTCATCGGCGTCACGCAGCTCCGTCGCGGTCACGTGCAGGCGGCGCGCCTCACCTCGGGCGCCTGTCTCCGCCACCCGAAGGCCGCTGGCGTCGTCGCTGACCACGATGGCCCGGCGGCCGGACAGGCTGGTTTCGGCGGCGGCCAGGCCGGGATAGTTCAGGCGCAATGGCCCGCCGGCATCGGTGGCCGACGGATGCTGATGGTGCGGCAGCCATTTCAGCCAATCCCAGTCGCCGCAACGCCGACCGTCCACGGCCGCGATCAGCAGTGCATCGGGCCCGTGCAGCACGGCGAGCTGACAGATCAGTGCGCGCAGCAGACCGCGAGCCCGTTCACTGTCGCCATCCAGCAGCAGGGGCGAAGGTCCCAGCACCGTCACCGCGACAGGTACGTCTGGCACCGCAGCGTAGGTGTCCAGGAAACGGCGCAGCGCTGCGTCGGTGACCGGATCGACCCCGCGCACCGGATCGCGCGAGGGTGCCACCACTCGACTGGCCGGGACAGCCGGGCCGATCCCGACTCGCACCGAGCCGAAGTCGGGGTCGCCGAGCTGGCGCTCCCACATTCGGGCCCCGCCGGCCAACGTCCAGAGTGCGTCCGGCTCTGGGTGCGACCACAGCGCCCAAGCCCGCTGGGCCGCAGCATTGTCTGCCAAAGACTTCCGTAAGTCCGCGAGATAGGCCAGGTAGTTCTCGCGGTCCTCGTCGATGTCGTTGCCACGTCCGTGGCTTCGCCCGGCGACAACGGCGGTCACCGCGGAGGTGAGCATCATCAGTGGGAACAGTGCGAACAGCGGGCTACGTGCGGCCGGGGAGCCCGAGCGGTAGGCGACGGCGGTCACGACGAGCATGCCCACCGCCATAGCGGCGGGCAGCAACCGGGCCAGAATCATCCGCGGCTCGGAGTCCGGCACCGATGGCGGTGCAGCGACCGCAATTTCATCCCGCGATGGCGACGCGGGTGGGAGCGCGGTCGGCGCTGGACCGGTCATCGGCACACCGTAGGCACCGCCGATTTCACCGGCAAGTCGGCTGTGGATAGTCGCAATCCTCTCCGCAGCCGGATCAGTAGCGTGCGAGCAACGAAGCCGAAAGGAGAACGTGCCGTGTCAGATCCGGATTCCGGCCTGCGTCGGGTAGCGGTACACGCCGCTAACGCGCACGCCGATCTGACGCTCCCGTCCAGGGTGCCGGTGGCGGTTCTGATCGCGGCTGTCCTCGAGCTGATGCCGTGCCTAGCCAGCCCGGACTCGCTGCGGCCCTATCGGCTCTTCGAGCCGGGACGAGCCGCACTAAACGGCACGAAAACCCTTTCTCAGCAAGGTATCCGCGATGGCGCCACCCTGGTGTTGAGCCACGCTGAATGTCCGGCCCCACAAGTGTCGTTCGACGATCCCGCCGAAGAGGTGGCGGCCGCGGTGCGCAACATCGAGCGCCCATGGAGTCCTGCGGCTTGCCGGCTCAGCGCTGCGCTCGCCGCGTCCGGGCTGGCCGGGGTGGCCGGCTTCGTGGCGACTCCGGGCGGCCCCGGCGCCCCAAACGCGCTGTTGGCGGTCGCGGCCACCGGCGCGGTCGCCCTGATGGCCGTCCCACCGAGTGGCTGCAACGGGTTGGTGCGCACCACATTGTGCTGCCTGGCCGGATTGGCGGTACTGGGTGCCGTCGCGGGAATGACCGTCGCGGTGACAGGAATTGCGCTGCCGCGGGCGGGAGCCGCGGCGGTTGTCGCCGGAGTCGGCATGCTCCGAGTCGCCGGCCGAGCGGCGGCCGCGGCCACCGGGTTGTTCCGCCGGGGACAAGCCGTGCCGGCGCAGGTAGCCGAGACGCACCACCTGGTGACCGGATTGGTTGCGGCGACTGCGGCGTCGGCGACTCTGGGCGCTGCCGCGGTGGTCGCCGGATCACCGGGTGCCGGGGCGCCCCGCATGGTCGGCGCAGTGTTCGCGGCGACGGCCGGCATGGCGCTGGCACTGCGCGCCCGCTCGCACACCGACGGCGTGCAGGTCGCGGCGCTGATCGCCGGCGGTACCGCCACACTGGCGGTCGGCCTGCTCGCCGCGGCAAGCAGCACAACGGCGCAATGGCCGGCGGCGCTGGCCGTGATGCTTGTCGCGACGGCGCTCGGACTGGGCTTCACGGCTCCGACCGCGTCCCCGCTGATCCGGCGGGTCGCCGAGGTGATGGAGGGCCTGGCTCTCGGATCCTTGGCGCCGCTGGCGTGTTGGGTGTGCGGGTTCTACAGCCTGGCCCGCGGATTGAGTATCGGCTGAGCCGTGCCGCGTACCCGGATCGCTCGGCTACTGGCGGCCGCCACGATCGCGGTGACGGCGGCCGCGCCACCGGCCAGCGCGGTTACACCGCCGCCGGTCGACCGCACCCTGGTTCCTGCCCCGGCGCCGGCCACGCCGGAGCGGCCAACGGTGCAACGTGAGGTGTGCGCGGTGGGCACGCTGGGGCCAGGTGCGGCCCCGACCCAGCTCGCCGGGCTGGACCTGGCGGCGGCCTGGGCGCTCACTCGCGGTGCCGGTCAGCGGGTCGCGGTGATCGACACCGGTGTTGCCCCGCACCGGCGGCTACCCGGACTGATCGGCGGCGGTGACTACGTCTCCACCGGCGACGGCACCCGGGATTGCGATGGACACGGCACCCTGGTCGCCGGAATCATCGCGGCCGCAGCGGATCCGGTGACCGACGGGTTCAGCGGCGTGGCACCGCTGGCCACCGTGATCGGCATCCGCGCGTCCAGCACCCGGTTCGCGGCACTCGGCGACGCCGCAGGTATCGGCGACGTCGACATCCTGGCCAAGGCGGTACGTACCGCGGCCGACCTGGGTGCGTCGGTGATCAACATCTCCACGGTGGCCTGCCGGCCCGCCCGTACCGGACTCGACGACCGCGCGCTGGGCGCTGCCCTGGCGTACGCGGTCGAGATCAAGAACAGCGTCGTCGTCGCAGCAGCCGGCAACACCGACCAGGGTTGCGGGGCCCAGGAACCCATGATCGTCACGCCGGCCTGGTACGACAACTACGTGCTGACCGTGGGCTCGGTGAACTCGCGCGGCGTCGCCTCGGCGTTCACCCTGCCCGGTCCGTGGGTGGATGTGGCAGCGCCCGGCGAAGCGGTGCTCTCGTTGAGTACCGTCGGCGATGCGCTGGCCGATACCCTCGACGACTCGCCGTTGAGCGGCACCAGTTTCGCCGCTCCGGTGGTCAGCGGGCTGGCGGCGCTGATCCGCTCGAGGTTTCCGCAGTGGACACCGCACCAGGTGATGGACCGGATCAGGGCCACCGCCCATCACCCACCGGGCGGGCGTGATGATCTCGTCGGTGCCGGTGTGGTGGACGCCACCGGGCGGGCGTGATGATCTCGTCGGTGCCGGTGTGGTGGACG
>NZ_UWOA01000050.1:0-34503 GCF_900604305.1 Mycobacterium sp. P7213 | reverse complement strand
GCTCGCAGGCCTGCTCGTAGGCGGCCAGGTGGGCAAGCTTCTCCGCGGCGGTGAACGCACGCCGCCGTCGTGGCCCATCGGCCCGAGGGTGGACTGGATCCATCCGCTCATTGTCGATCACCGACATAATCATGGAACTGGTCATGGTGTGTTGATCCGTATCTCGCCCTGCTACAGGCCGATTTGCTATGAACTACTGGACTCAACTCACCCTGACACGCAGGGTGCCGGCGATCGGCGGCCCACGCCGGTCGGGGACTACCGAACTTTGGGTGCCGAACGAACCCGACCGCAGGCGGTGCAGCTCCGAATGACTGCTATGTATGCACGAACGAAGACTGTGCCGAAAGTTCCGGCCCACAACCTGCCGACGCGGTCTGCGGGTAGGTGAGACGTGGACACCCGCGTAGCGGCCGCCGGCCTGAGTGAACAGACGCGAGAGGCTCTCGCCCGGCGCATCCGCGCGCGCCTCTCCGCGGCCGGGCACCAGAAGTCGGATCATGATGTGGCCATCATCGGTGACGGAGTCTCCGCCCTCGCGCTGGCACTGGAGATCCGGCGGGCTCGTCCGGCTACCCGGATCCTGCTCATCGGTCCGACGTCGCATCCGGTAGCGGAGATGACCCACACGGTTGGCGAGTCCACCGTGGAGGTGTCGGCCCACTACCTGCGGGAGCGTCTCGGCCTGGCGGATCACCTCGCATCGCAGCACATCCGCAAGATGGGGCTGCGGATGTTCTTCTCACACCGGGACAACGACGACATCACCCGACGTATGGAACTGGGAAGTTCCTGCTTCGTGCCCCAACTGACCTACCAGATCGATCGAGGCAGACTGGAGAACGAGCTCGCACGGCGGGTCCACGCGATGGGTGTTCAGTTCGCGTGCGGGCGGGTCCGGTCCGTTGAGCTCGGTGGCCCGGAAGGTCTGCACATCGTCACGGTCCAAGACGGGGAAGCGTTGACCCGGAGCACGACTCGCTGGGTGATCGACGCTTCGGGACGCAACCGGGTGCTGCCCAGACAGCTGGATCTGCAGCAGGCCCACGCCCATGACTGCAACGCAGTCTGGTTTCGGGTTGCGACGGAGATCGACGTGGGGCGCTGGAGCGATGACCCGGCGTGGCAGGCCCGGTTGCGTGAAGGCGATCGAGCGATGTCCACCAACCATCTCATGGGCGATGGTTACTGGGTCTGGCTGATCCGGCTGCCCTCCGGTGCCACCAGTGTCGGCATCGTGGCGGACCCGGCGTTTCAGCCGTTCGACGGATTCAACACGTTAGGCAAGGCCAAGGCATGGCTGCGGGCACACGAGCCGCAGCTCGCCGACGTGCTGGCCGAGCACGCAGACCAGATCGTGGACTTCCGGGTCATGAGGAAATACAGCCATGGCGCGGTGAAGGTCTTTGACGGCAACCACCGGTGGTGTCTCACCGGCGACGCGGGAATCTTCCTGGATCCGCTGTACTCCTCCGGCTTGGACCTGGTCGCCATCGGCAACGGTCTCATCACGGACATGGTCAGCCGCGACCTCGACGGCGAGGACGTGGTCGCTCGCGCACAGATCAGCGACACCGTCTTCCGATCACTGACCCAGATGTGGCTCGTGATCTACCAGGGGCAGTACGCACTGATGGGCGCACCGGCGGTGATGGCCACGAAGATCGTCTGGGATATCGCGTTCTACTGGGGGTTCATCGGCCTGCTCTACATCAATGGCCGCTTCGTCGGCATCGCCGACGACCCGACATTTGTTCCGCACCTGGACGGCCTGATAGCGCTCAGCAACCGTGTTCAGCGGTTCTTCCAGGAGTGGGCAGCCCTGGACGACGGTGCGCCGTCGGTCCCGTTCGTCGACCTCTACGCACCGTTGAATTTCATGGTGACGCTGCATATCTCGATGATGAAACCCAGTCGCGACTTCACCGAACAGTTCGACGCCAACGCGGCACTGCTCCGCCGATTGGCCGGTCAACTCGCCGAGACCGTCATCGTGGAGAAGTCTCTGGATTTCGACGACGACAACGTCATGAGGCAGGTCCAGGAGTGGCAACAGGATCCACTGCTACGCCAACTGCGGTCAGCGTACCGGCGTGGCCAGGAGACCGAGCCGCTGAGCGCGGGCTGGATCGTCACGACGTCGCCCAAACTTCAACCGACCTGATTGGCGAATGGTCAGCCGATCACCGAATCACCGCACGCGAGAACAGGAGATGCACTTGCCAGACGACGACGACCGCCGTGAACCTTTGGCCATCGTGGGAGTCGGGTGTCGATTCCCCGGCGGGGCCGACTCCGCCGCGAGCTTCTGGCGCCTCTTGCGGGGCGGGGTGGACGCGACGTCTGAGGTGCCCGAATCGCGCTGGAACGCCGATCGCTACCACGATCCCAACCCGGCCAAGGCCGGCAAGGTCATCACGCGGCGAGGCGGGTTTCTCGACTCGATAGACCAGTTCGATGCGCAGTTCTTCGGAATGTCCCCGCGTGAGGCGCATGCGCTGGACCCGCAGCAACGGCTTCTGCTACAGGCGACCTGGGAGTCACTGGAAGACGCCGGGATCCCCGCCGATGCCCTGGCCGGTGCTGATGTCGGAGTATTCGTCGGCGGCTTCACCTTGGACTATCAGCTCCTGCAGAATCAGGGGCAGGCGAGTCGCTACCGATTTCGGGCGCATTCGGCGACCGGAATGATGATGACGATGCTGTCCAATCGCATCTCGTACGCCTTCGACTTTCGGGGCCCGAGCATGTCGATCGACACCGCGTGCTCCAGTTCGCTCGTCGCGGTTCACCTTGCAGCGCAGAGCATCTGGAACGGTGAGTGTCAGGTCGCATTGGCCGGTGGCGTCAACGTCATGATCGGCCCCAACACCGCCATTGCCGAGTCCAAAAGCGGATTCCTGAGCCCGGAAGGCCGTTCGAAGGCCTTCTCTGATGCCGCGGACGGCTACGCGCGGGGCGAAGGCGCCGGCATCGTTGTCCTCAAACGGCTGCAGGACGCGCTGCGTGACGGTGACGAGATCTACGCGCAGATCCTGGGCACCGCGGTGTCGCAGGACGGACACACCGACGGCATCACGGTGCCCCGGGGCGAAGCTCAAGAAGCCGCAATCAGAACGGCACTCGACCGGGCCTGCGTCCGCCCGGAGGAGGTCGGCTATGTGGAAGCACACGGCACCGGAACGCCCGTCGGTGATCCCATCGAGATGCGGGCGCTGGCGGCCGCCCTGACCGTCGAACGCCCCGCGTCGAGTCCGCTGCTGATCGGTTCGGTCAAGACCAACATCGGCCACCTCGAAGCCGGTGCGGGGATCGCCGGACTGATCAAAGCGGCACTGGTGGTCAAGCACGGCTACATACCGCCCCATCTGCACCTGCGAACCCCCACCCGGCACGTCTCCGCAGCCGACCTGAAAGTCGAGATCCCCACGGGCGGTGTGGCTTTCCCAGACTGCCCCCGGCGCGTCGTCGGCGTCAACTCATTCGGATTCGGGGGCACCAACGCGCACGTGGTTCTCGCCGCCCCTCCACCAGTCGCCGAAACTCCACGCGAGCCGGACCACCCCTCCTCCCCGCTGACCATCGTGGCGATCTCGGCCCGCAGCGAGGATGCCCTGGTGGAGGTGGCGGGCCGGTTGGCCGACCATCTGGTGGCCCACCCCGACATCGAGTTGCCCGACCTCGCCTACACCCTCGGCAGGCGTCGCAGCCATCAGAACTATCGCCATACCCTGATTGCGGGCAGTGCCGCCGAGGCCGGCGAACAGCTGCGGGCCTTGGCCCAGGACGGCACATTCGCTGCCGGCCGTGGCATCCAGGCCGCGCCCAAACTCGCCTTCGTGTGCAGCGGTATGGGGCCCCAGTGGTGGGGGATGTGCCGCGACCTACTGGGGGTGTTTCCCGCATTCACCGCCAGCATCGAGCGCAGTGACCGTGAATTGGACCGGTACACGGATTGGTCCCTGATCGAGGAGCTTCGCCGCGACGAGGCCAGCTCGCGCATGACAGAAACTGAGATCGCCCAACCGGCGAACTTCGCCATACAGGTCGCACTGGCTGAGCAGCTCGAACATTTCGGCCTGCGCCCCGACGCCGTCGTCGGCCACAGTGCCGGCGAGGTCGCCTCCCACTATCTCGCCGGTCTCCTCACGTTTGAACAAGCGATCCATGTGATTTATCACCGCAGCCGGCTCCAGCAGCAGATGAGCGGGACGGGAAGCATGCTCGCCGTGGGCCTGGATGCGGAATCCCTCCTAAAGAGGCTCGACGCGGCGACGCGTGCGGAATTCGCGGCACAGCGTGTCTCGGTGGCCGCGATCAACAGCCCGTTCGCGATAACTCTCGCCGGCGACAGTGACGTCCTCGACGGCATAGCGCAGCAGCTGAACGAGGCCGAGGTCTTCACCCGCCGACTATCGGTGAAGGTTCCCTATCACTCCCATCACATGGACGCCATCCGCGCCGAACTGTTCGGAGCGTTCGACGGATTGTCCTCCAAGTCAGCGGCGCTTCCGCTGTACTCGACGGTCACCGGTGAAGCGTTGGACCGTTACCACGCGGGCGCCGCGTACTGGTGGCAGAACACCCGAACCACCGTGCTGTTCGAACCGGCGATCCGTCGGATGCTCGAAGACGGCTACACGCACTTCGTGGAGCTGGGGCCCCACCCGGTGTTGGCGCCGTCGATCTTCGAAACCGCGGGGAAGCACAGTGTCTCTGTCTTGGCCAGCCAGCGACGTGGCCACGACTCCAGCCGCTCCCTACTGGAATGCGTTGGAGCGCTCCACTGCCTGGGCCACGACATCGCATGGGAGGCAATTCATCCCAGCACCGAGCGGCGCCTTCTCAAACTGCCTTCCTACCCCTGGCAGAACAGGCGGTTCTGGACCGAGACCAAGGAGGCCACCGAAGCGCTGTTCTACCAGCCGGTGCATCCGCTGTTAGGCCAGAAGGTCAGTGCTGTGCATCCGACGTGGGAAGCCGAGATGAGCACCGTGCTCACGCCGTTTCTCAACGACCACCGGGTGCAGGGCAGTGTGGTGCTGCCCGGCGCGGCGTATGTCGAGATGGCACGGGCCGCGGCCGAGGAGATCTACGGCACGGCCTGCAGCGTGGACAACCTGGTGTTCCGACGCGCCTTGATGCTGGACGACACCTGCGATCCGCTACTGCGAACCACCCTGAACGAAGACGACGGCACGCTGGAGTTCGCCGCATTCAACGCGACAGCCAACGGCGACACCTCGTGGACGATCACCGCCACCGCCGAACTCAACCTCCTGCCCACCTCGCCGCGTGGCCGCCATGTGCCACCGCAGGGTCAATCGGTCACCACGATCAATGGTGACGAGTTCTATTCCCGCACCAAGGAGTTCGGCCTTGAGTACGGCGACGCCTTCCGGTCGGTCCGCGAGCTGGCAGCCGGCGACGGCTGGGTCACCGCTGAGTTGAGCATCCCGGCGGCCATCGTCGAAGACCTCGATCGCTACCGGTTTCACCCAGCGCTGGTCGACGGTGTCTTTCAAGCGCTCTTCGGGGCGATGATGCTCGATCAACAGCCCGGCCAGGATCCCTATCTTCCGGCCCGCATCCGGCACTGCGCCCTCTACGCCGCGCCGGCCGAGTACATGCAGGTCCACGTCCGCGTTGTTTCGGCGTCCGAGGAGGAGATCGAAAGCGACATCGATGTCACCGATGGCGCCGGAAAGACGATCGCGGAGATTCGTGGCTTCTGCGTGCGGTCGCTGGGTGTCGCGTCCCAACTGTCGCTCGATCGCATCAACAAGGGCCTGCTCGAAGTCCACTGGTGCCCGGTGTCCCACGAAGCGGGCCGGCAGCATCGCGGCAGCAGCGGCGAATCGTCCTGGCTCGTCTTCGCCGACGACTCCGGAGTGGGTGATGGGCTCGCGGACGAGCTGCGGCGCCGCGGGCACCGGGTCGCCACGGTTTCACACCGCGGTGTCGATGCACTGATCGAGGTCGACGGCGGCTACCTGATGGACCCGGGCAGTCGCGACCAACTGGACGATCTCTTCGCGCAGAGTCACTTCGCCGACCTCGACGGCATCGTCAACTGCTGGCCGTTGGACATCCGACTCGCCGATGACGCCGACCAGCAGCTCGGCTTGCCGACCCTGGTTCGCGTCGTCCAGGCGCTCGCAACCCGCGCCGACTTGAAGCCCCGTCTGCACGTGGTCACCGCCAACAGTCAGCCGGTGCGCCACACCACGCTGACCGGGCTGGACCAGGCACCCATCTGGGGCCTGGGTCGCGTCATCGGCCACCAGGAGTTCGTCGAGAACTGGGGCGGCCTGATCGACATCGACGGTGCCGCCGACCGTGACCAGACCGCTGCACAGATCTGTGATCACCTGCTCCACAATGATTCCGAGGACCAGATCGCGCTTCGCGGCGCCACCGCATTCGTTCCGCGACTTCGCCCGTGCACTGAACTCGCGGCACCGTTTCCCACCAAACTCAGCGCGGACGCAACCTATGTGGTCACCGGCGGTGTGGGTGCGCTCGGGCGGGTGGTGGCACGCTACCTCGCCGAACGGGGAGCGCGGCACATCACCCTGTTGAGCCGAACCGCACTGCCACCGCGGGAGCACCGGGCCGCGGCCTCGGAATCCGACCCCCACTTCGCGGCCGTGCGAGCGATCGAGGAGCTTGAGCGGCTCGGGGCTGAAATCACGACCGCCAGCGTCGATATCACCGACGCCGAGCAGGTGCGCGGCTGGCGCGCCGAGCACCTGCGCAGCGGTGGCCGGCCCATCCGTGGAGTCATGCACGCGGCAGGCGTGGTGGACGACCGGTTGCTGGTCAACATGGCTGAACGTGATTTCGCTGCGGTGCTGGCTCCCAAGGTCACCGGTACGCGGGTGCTTCACGAGGTACTGGGTGACGACGAACTGGACTTCTTCGTCATGTTCGGGTCCGCCGGGTCGGTCATCGCCTCCCCCGGGCAGGGCAACTATGCCGCCGCCAATGCCTACCTGGACACCTTCGCGCACTACCGGCGCGCCCTGGGATTGCCGGCACTGACCATCGGATGGGGGCCGTGGTCGGTGGGCATGGTCGACGAGCTGAACCTGGCCGACGTCTACGCGCAGCGCGGCATCGAGCTGATCACGCCGCGTGTCGGTGCGCGGATCCTCGATCGGCTCCTGTCGCAACGGATCCCCAGCGTCGTCGCGATCACCGCGGACTGGGGTCGTGCCCGTCGGGTCAGCTTCGGTGGGCGTCCGCCACAGATGTTCGCCGATCTGGGCGCCGAGGAGAGCGGTGCCGGCGGGGGCGACGTCGCGGAGTCGATTCTGACGGTCCTGGCCGCTACACCCGAGGCAGATCGGATCGGGCTGATCGCCGCCACCGTGCGGCGGCTCGTCGCCGATGTCTTCGACTGCGACGTCACCGACTTCGAGACCAACGACATGCTCGATGACATCGGCTTGGACTCGATGATGGCGATGGACTTCCGGGTCCGGATCAACGAGATGTTCTCGATAGATCTGCCCTTACTGGAGATCCTGCGAGGGGTCAGCGTCAACTCACTGGCCGACCGGGTGCTGGCGGAACTGCATGCCATCCACGGCGACGTTCCCGCCGAGGTCGCAGAGCCGACGCCGGCCCCGCCTCCCCTCGTCGACGACGTCAACCGCGTCGTCGACGAGCTGTCGGACGACGAGCTACGAGAGCTGTTGGCGGAACTCGAAGCGCACGGCAGCGGGCCGAATATGGACGGTTCCCCGCGATGAGAGCGGGTGACGGCCTGGCGGTGCAGGTACGGAATCTCTGTAAGAGCTACGGGCGGGTGCAGGCCCTGCACGGCCTCGACCTCGACATTGCCCGCGGGGAGGTCTTCGCCATCCTCGGGCCCAACGGTGCCGGCAAATCCACGACGATCGAGATCCTGGAAGGCCACCGCAAGCGTGACGCCGGCCAGGTCAGTGTCCTGGGCGAGGATCCCGGCTCCGCTGGGCGCGGTTGGCGGGCCAGGATCGGCATCGTCCTGCAGGAAACCAGCGACTTCGGCATGCTGACGGTTCAGGAAACCGTGCAAATGTTCGCCAAATGCTATGGCACGGCCCGAACTTCTGCGGAGCTGCTCGAACTAGTCGGACTCGCCCCGAGCGCACGTTCGCGGGTGCGGACACTGTCCGGGGGACAGCGGCGCCGGCTGGATGTCGCGCTGGGGATCATCGGGTATCCGGAACTGCTCTTCCTGGATGAGCCGACCACCGGTTTCGACCCGGAGGCTCGGCGTGCTTTCTGGGATCTCATCCGGCTGTTGGCTTCCGACGACACAACCATCGTGCTCACCACGCACTACTTGGACGAAGCCGCCGCCCTGGCAGATCGGGTCGCGGTGGTCTCGGGCGGGCGGCTCGCGGCCGTGGATTCGCCCACGCGCCTGATCGCGCATGTCGCTTCGGCGGCGACCGTGACGTGGATGGAGGGTGGCGCACCCCAGGTTCGCCAGACCGATCGACCGACCGAGTTGATCAGGCGCCTGTCTACGGAAGGCAGCGAGCTTGCTCAGCTGACCGTCACCCGTCCCACCCTCGAAGACGCCTATCTGAGCCTGATCGAAGGGGGTCCGAGGTGATCGAGTTCGTCGACGCTGAACTCGGTCTGCGTCGCGCGCGCAGCCACGGGAGATCAGAGCTTCCCTCGGCGTTGCGCATCGGATTCTCGCGCGTCCTACCGGAACTGAAGATGTTCTACCGCCGCCCAGAACAGGTGGCGCTGACCTTCTCGATGCCGGCGGTGATCTGCCTGCTGCTGGGATCCATCTTCACGGCGCGGGTGCCCGGTGCCCAAACCACCACCGGCGCCGTGATCGCCGCCAGCATGTTCGCCTACGGAATTCTCTCGACGTCGTTCACCAATCTCGGCATCAGCATTGCGGCCGACCGGGAGACCGGTGCCCTGCGGCGGCTGCGCGGCACGCCGGCGACGGCGTCGTCGTACTTCATCGGCAAGATCATGCTGGTCGCGATTGCGAGCTTCGCCGAGGCTGTGGTCCTGCTGGTGCTGGGAGTGCTGGTTTTTCACCTTCGGCTGCCCGCCGATTTCCTCGGATGGTTCACGCTGGCATGGGTTTCAATGCTGGGGATCGTCAGCTGTTCGTTGCTGGGCATTCTGGTCAGCAACTTCGCCAGCAACGCAGTGTCCGCCGCTGTCCTCACCAACGGCCCCGCGGTGGGTCTGCAGTTCGTCTCAGGCACCTATGTTCCGCTGATGCTGATACCGACCTGGATGCTGGCGATCGGATCGATCTTTCCCGTCAAGTGGATGGCCCAGGGATTCCGCTCGGTGTTGCTGCCCGCAGAGATGGCCGCGTTCGAACCCGCGGGAACTTGGGAGCACTGGCGGATCTTCGAGGTGCTGACCGCCTGGAGTGTGGTCGGACTGCTGGCCTGCCTGGTCGTGTTCCGTTGGTCGGATCGGAGCTGAACATGCCTTCCCAGCTGGAGATCACTTACCACTTCTTCTTTCAGATCGTGGTCATCTTGCTTACCTACCGACTGCTCTGGCCGCTGCTGCGCCGCCTGGCCCAGGTGCAGGTGGTGGCGATGATGGTGGCCGGATTCCTGCTCGGGCCTTCCGTTCTGGGGTGGGTGTGGCCGGCTGGGCAGCAATGGCTGTTCCCCACGAAGTTGACCCTCGGCTCAGAGACCTTCACCCACCCCAACCTGACCGTTATCTACGTGGTCGGCCAACTGGGTCTGGTGCTGTACATGTTCCTGGTGGGAGCCTCGTTCAAACTCGACATCCTGACCGCGCACTGGCGCCAGGCCGGCGTCACCTCAGTAGCCGGAATCGGGGTTCCCCTGATGCTCGGCGGCGTCCTCGGTGCGTGGATGGTAAGCCGCGGAGGCTATTTCACCGACAATGTCGTCTCGTGGCAGGGTGGCCTGTTCGTCGCGGCCGCCGTGGCTATCACCGCCTTTCCGATGCTGGCGTGGATCGTCTACGACTCGGGACTGCTCAATACGCGGTTGGGCACGGTGTCACTGTCGTGTGCCGCGTTCGATGACGCATGCTCGTGGGTGCTGTTGGCGACGGTGGTGGCCACCGCCAAGGGCAGCCTCTTCGGTGCCGTGCTTGCCGTCGGAGGCGGGCTGGGCTACCTGCTTTTCATGATCTACGTCGGCCGGCCGCTGCTCGCGCGGTTGGAGACATGGTCGCCGCGTGGGGGTGCGTCCGAACGCACGGGCGGCCTACCGATCGCACACACCAGCGTGGTCCTGCTGGTCGTGCTGGCGGCGAGCTGCTTCACCGACTTCGTCGGAATCTATTCCGTATTCGGCGCTTTCGTGGCCGGCATGGTGATGCCTCGTGGCGAGCTGCTGACGCAGATCCGTCGGCACTTCGAGCCGCTGACGGCATACCTGCTGATTCCGGCGTTCTTCATCTACTCGGGACTGAACACCCAGCTTCGGCTGATATTGGACGGCCCAACGCTGTTGATGGCGCTGATCGTGCTGGTGGTGTCTTTCACCGCGAAGTTCGGAGCGGTGGGACTGGCCGCCCGCTGGCAGGGAATGAGTCGGCTCGAAGCCGCTTCGATGGGGGCACTTGCCAATGCTCGTGGGCTGATGGAACTGATCCTGCTCAACATCGGCTTCGAAGCCGGCCTGATCTCGGCGAAGCTGTACACCATCCTGGCGCTCATGACGATCATCACGACATTGGTCGCAACCCCGCTGCAGCGGCAGTTCGAGCGCCGATTGCGGAGAACCGGACTGCGGTTCGGCGCCGACGGCGAGGAGCCCTACGGTGATGATTACCCCCGCAACGGGCGCACGGTGGCAGAACCCGCGCCGACAAGTTGAGCACAGCATTCACCACCGAGGAAAGGGTTTTCCGGGCATTCAGCGCGATGACCTGAGTTCGCTGCCCCGACGCGGCGGGCGGGGGACTAAGCGCGGCACGCGGTCGATCACGTCCTGGTATTCGGGCCGGCGCTGCAGGCTGCGCTCCTCCATCATCGGAATGCTGGCGCCCAAGAACATCGCCACCATCGCCAGCACACCAAAGAACATCCACCACGCCTGAGCCGGTGCGGCGGCAACGCCGAACAGCGCGCACGCAAACCAGAAGCTGATCTCACCGAAGTAGTTGGGGTGCCGCGACCAACCCCATATCCCGCGATCCATCGCCGTGCCCGGCGCCCGGTCGCGCACGAACCGGTGCAATTGCACGTCCGCCACCAGTTCCAGCAGCACTGCGGCGATGCCGACGGCGAATGCGATAGCCGAAAGCCAGACCAGGCCCCGGTCCGGCCGCGTCACGGCGACGTAGACCGGCACCAGGCCGGCAAACACCTGAAGCGTGGGCACCAGGTGGATGGCGAGCAGGTCCGCGGCGAACTCCCAGCGACCCGCGCGTTGGCGCAGCAGCGGATATCGCCAATCCTCATGGTGCATACCGGGAAATCCCCACACCCAGTTACCGGTGTGCCGCACCGCCCATAGCCCGACCACCACAGCGATCAACACGCAACGCGCGGTGTCGACGTCAGGCCGGGACTGAAACCACCAATAGGCCACCAACAGGGGCGGAATGACACTCCAGTAGGCGTCGTAGAAGCTGGAGTTGCCGAAGCACCTGCTGAAGACGAAGACCACCACGGTGGCCAACACATCAGCGATCAAGGTATCCAGCCAGAGCCGCCCGGTGCCGGGGCCCCATGCCAGCCACGTCCCGGCGACGCCGATCGCGACCAGGTAGGCCACGCCGATCAGCGACAGCGACGCCGTTTTACCCATCGTCGGCCTCACCATGCGTTCACGCGGCTTCGGTCTGTGTGTGTCAGCGGATGCATAGGCCTTCATCTCGAACGGGGTGTGTGCCGGCTGTGTCCGGAATCACCGAGGTGATTCTCGACGCTACCGGGAGAACAAGGCAGCGCAACCTTTTTCGCCTCTCCTGGCCACGAATCCCGACCAGGACGCTCGCGGCTCCGAATAACCACCATGCACAGTCAATCGCACCGGACGCGGTCGATCGCCGTGGTCGGCAGTGGCATCGCCGGCCTGACGGCGGCGTACATCCTGTCCCGCCACAACCGGGTCACCCTGTATGAGGCTGCCGAGCGGTTGGGCGGCCACGCCCACACCCACCTGGTCGAGGCCGATGACGGCAGTGCCGTCGCCGTCGACTCAGCCTTCTTGGTCTACAACGATCGGACCTACCCGACGCTGTGTCGGCTGTTCGCCGAACTCGGTGTGGAGGGCATCGAGACCGACATGTCCATGTCGGTGCGTAACGACGCCACCGGCTTGGAGTACGCCGGTGCGCGAGGAGCGAGCGGTCTGTTCGCGTCGCCCAGGACACTGCATCCCCGCAACCTGGTGATGCTGGCCGAGATCCGGCGCTTCCACGGTGCGGCCAAAGCGGTGCTGCAGGGGTCGGACCCCGATGACCTGGAGACCGTCGGTGACTTCTTGCTACGGCACGGCTTCTCCGCCTACTTCAGGACCAACTTCATGACTCCGTTGGTGGCAGCGGTCTGGTCATGCCGAGCCGACGACGCGCTGGATTACCCCGCCCGCTACCTCTTCACGTTTCTGGAACACCACGGCATGCTGTCGGTGTTCGGTTCCCCCACGTGGCGCACCGTAGCGGGCGGCTCGATCAACTACGTGCGCCGTATCGCCACGACCCTTGACGAGGTACTGACCGACACCGCTGTGACGGCGCTGCGCCGCGTGCCCGACGGAGTGCTGCTGCGGGCCCGAGGTTCGCGACCGCGACACTTCGACGCGGCGGTGGTGGCTGTTCACCCCGATCAGGCACTGCGCCTGCTCGATCAACCCACTGCGCAAGAACGAGCAGTGTTGGGGGCCATGCCCTATTCGACGAACCACGCCCAGTTGCACACCGACGAGTCGGTCCTGCCCCGCCACCTCAGGGCCCGCGCGTCATGGAACTATCGAGTCACCCCGGACCGCGCGGGCGTGCTGGTGACCTACGACGTCAGCCGGCTGATGCACATTGATTCCCGTCGGCGCTACTTGGTCACCCTGGGCGGGTCAGACCTGGTCGACCGGCGCTCGGTTCTGGCTGAGATGACATACCAACACCCACTTTTCACTCCGCAGTCGGTAGCAGCTCAGCGTCGGCTGCCCGAACTCGGCGATGACCGCATCGTGTTCGCCGGCGCGTATCACGGCTGGGGCTTCCATGAAGACGGCGCGGTCTCAGGCGTGCGGGCCGCGTGGCGGCTCGGCGCCGACTGGGCTCCGGCCGCAGTCCGCGATCAGGCGTGCGCATGCTGACCCCCGCGATCTATCGCACCACGATCACGCATCGCAGACGGATGCCGGTCGCCCATTCATTCGTCTACCGCAGTTACAGCTGGTACGTCGACATCGATGAGCTGCCCCGCCTGCCCTGGTGGTTACGGCCATTCGCCGGGTTCGAGGCGAGCGACCACCTGGTGGGCGGCACCGGCGATACGCTGCGCGAGCGCGTGGAGCGGTTCCTCCTCGAACGCGGCGCCACCGCGCCCACGGGCCGCACCTACGCCTTGCTGCAGGCGCGAGTTCTGGGCCACGTATTCAATCCGATCAGCCTGTTCTGGTGCCACGATCACGAAGATCAGCTGCAGCACGTGATCGCCGAAGTGCACAACACCTACGGTGAACGTCACGCCTACCTGCTACCGCCGGCCGAGACGGCGGTGCAGGTGGCCAAGCAGTTCTATGTCTCGCCGTTCAATCCCGTTGAAGGCCACTATCTGGTCGGGGCCCCCCGGCCTGACCGTGACGTGGACATCAGCATCTCGTTGTTCCGTGCCGACGAGCTGGTGTTCGCCGCGACGATGCGCGGCGCGGGATTCCCGGCCACCGAAGGCCGGGTCGCCAGAATGCAGCTCATCGCGCCGCTGGCACCGCTTCTGGTCTCGGCGCGTATTCGTCTGCAAGGCATCACGTTGTGGTTGCGACGAGTTCCGGTGGTGAAAAGGTGAGTACCGCATCAGACCTGAGTCCGCACGTGCGCATCGATCCGAACAGGTGGCCGCAGCTGGTGCAGGTCCCCTCGGGGCCGCTGGCATCCGCATCCGCTGCGGTGGTGCACGCGTTGCTGCGTCGTACCGCGGCGCGGCTACCGGTCCGACTGATCTATCCGGGGGGCGAGAGCTACGGTGCGCGTGATCCCGAAGCCCCGGAGCTGGTGATCAGCGAGCCGGATCGCCTGGCGAGGCGCGTCGGACGGTCCGGGCTGATCGGCTTCGGCGAGGCGTACATGGCCGGTGAGTGGGACTCGCCGGACTTGGTGGCGCTGCTCAGCGTGCTGGCCGGCTCGATGGGAGAGCTGGTCCCCGCGTTCTTGCAGCGGTTACGGCCTCTGGTGCTGGCCCGGCAGCCGCGGTCGCCCGACACCGTCGCCCGTGCCCGCCACAACGTGTCGGCACATTACGACCTGTCCAATGAGCTGTTCGCGCTGTTCCTCGATGAGACAATGACGTATTCCAGCGCGCTGTTCGACCAGCTCCCTGGATCATCGGCAGACCTCGTGGCGGCCCAGCGCCGTAAGATCGACCGCCTTTTGGACGCCGCCGCCGTCGGACCGGGAAGCCGGGTCCTGGAAATCGGTACGGGGTGGGGCGAGCTCTGCCTCCGTGCGGCGGCCCGCGGCGCGACCGTGCGTTCCCTGACGTTGTCGCGCCAGCAGCAGCTGCTCGCCCAGCAGCGCGTGGCCGACGCAGGCTTGAGCGACCGGGTCGAGATCGAACTGCGTGACTACCGCGAAGTCGAGGGCAGCTATGACGCGGTGGTTTCGGTGGAGATGATCGAGGCTGTCGGCTATCGGGGTTGGCCGCAATACTTCCGGGCACTGGAACGGCTTACCGCCGCTGGCGGCCGGGTGGCGATTCAGGCGATCACCATGCCGCATGACCGGATGATGGCCAGTCGCCACACCCTGACCTGGATTCAGAAGTACATCTTCCCCGGCGGTCTGCTGCCCTCCATCCAGGCGATCATGGACATCACCGGGTACCACACCGGCCTGCGCACAGTCGATATGTGCTCATTGGGCCCGCACTATGCCGACACGCTGCAGCTGTGGCGGGAACGCTTCCAGGACAACAGTGCCGCTGTCGCGGCCCTGGGCTTCGACGAGGTGTTCTCGCGGATGTGGAACTTCTACCTGGCTTACTCCGAAGCCGGCTTCCGTTCGGGATATCTGGATGTCTACCAGTGGACGTTCGCCCCGTCGGACTTACGGCAGCGGTGAGGAGATGAGGATGCCGGCCATCGCCGAGTCCCTGGAGGAATGGGTCCCAACCGTTCCACCTGGGACAGCGGGGCGGCTAGGCTGTCCTCCGATGAATCAGATCGCGGATGCCTCTGAGCTGGATGCGGTACTGCACCGGGTGGCGGGCGGAAGTCTTGCCGACTTCGCGACGCTCTATGACCGTACGGCCTCGCGGGTGTACGGCATGGTGCTGCGCGTCTTGCGTGACACCGGCTACAGCGAAGAGACCACCCAAGAGGTCTACTTGGAGGTCTGGCGCAACGCCGACAAATACGACCCGGCCAAGGGATCGGCGCTCGCCTGGCTGCTGGCCATGGCGCACCGCCGCGCGGTGGACCGTGTCCGCGCCGAACAGGCTGCCGGGCTGCGGGAATCGCGCTACGGTGCGGCCAGCACAGAACCGGCCGGCGACGTCGTCATCGACGCAGTGATCGTCGGCGACGAACAGCACCGGGTCGTCGAGTGTCTGGGCGGACTGTCCGAGAAGCAACGGCAGTGCGTCGAGCTGACTTACTACACCGGGTTGACCTATCGCGAGGTTTCGGAACGGCTTTCGGTGGCCACATCGACGATCAAGACGCGGATGCAAGACGCATTGCGCCGCCTGCGTGAATGTTTGGGCATGCCATGACCGAGCCGGACAGCTTCGACCTGCTTGCATTGGCGACGCCGTATGCGCTCGACGCCGTCTCCGACACCGAACGGCGCGAGATCGAGCGAGGGGCCACCGAAGCCCCGACGCCTATCGCGCAGGCCTTCGGCGCCGAGGTGTCGGCGGTGCAGGAGGTGATGGCAGCCATCGCGGAGACCACTGCGGCGCAACCTTCGCCGGCCTTGCGTGAATCGGTTCTGGGCCGAGCCGCGAAGCTGTCCGCCTCCCGTTCTCGATGGCGTACCGCGGCTATTGCCGCGGCGGCCGCGCTGGTGGTGGGGCTGGCGGCGTTCGGGGTCGGAAGCCAGCTCAGACCCACTGCCCCACAGTCGGTCTCGGACCGGGTGCTCGCGGCGCCTGACGTGGCGAGTGTGTCGACCCCGCTGGCCACCGGTACTGCCACGGTGCTCTTCTCCCGGGAACGCAGTGCCGGAGTCCTGGTGATGAACAACGTGCCCCCGCCAGAACCCGGCACGGTGTACCAGATGTGGCTGCTCAGCCCCCGCGGTGCGACGCTGGCCGGCACGATGGACGCCGCCGCTGTGTCACCGTCGACCACTGCGGAGATTCCTGCCCTCGGGGATTCGACGGCACTCGGGTTCACGGTGGAGCCCGATCCGGGGTCGCGCGAGCCCACGGGGCAGATGATCGTTGAGATACCACTGCGCTGAGACGAGGTTGGGCCGATGGATCTGGGGTCGGTAATCGATTCAGTGCTGGACCGTGCCGTGGTTCCCGGCTACAGCCGCCTCGGGTACCGGATTCGAGCGCACGCGTGGTCCGGTGATCCGGCGCCGCATGCCCTGCGCGGCAAGACCGCGATGGTGACCGGGGCCAACAGCGGCATCGGGAAGGCGATCGCCGGGGGACTGGCGGCGCTGGGTGCCACGGTGGTGATGGTCAGCCGAAACCTCGAGCGCATCGAAGGCGCCCGAGCCGAGCTGGCCGTCGAGCACCCGGATGCCGACCTGCGCGCGGAGGTGTGTGATGTGGCCGACCTGTCGGCGGTGCGGCGGTTCGTCACTGACCTCGGCGCTCGTCTGCCCAGCCTCGACGTGGTGATCCATAACGCCGGTCTGCTGCCGGCGGCGCGGGCCGAGACCGCCGACGGACACGAGATCACCCTGGCCACCCATGTTCTGGGTCCGGTGCTGATGACCGAACTGCTGGTTCCCGCATTGGCCGCGTCCGCCGACCCGCGGGTCATCCTGATGTCCTCGGGTGGCATGTATACCCAGGCGCTGGCTGTCGACGACCCCGAATACCGGGTCGGTCCCTACCGCGGCGCAACCGCCTACGCCCGCACCAAGCGGATGCAGGTGGCGCTGACCCCGGTGCTGGCCGAACGCTGGAAGGCGGCCGGGATCTCGGTGTATTGCATGCACCCGGGTTGGTCCGACACGCCGGGAGTGATCACGTCGCTGCCGACTTTCCGCAAACTCACCAAACCGCTGCTGCGCACGGCAGAGCAGGGGGCTGACACCGCCATCTGGCTGGCCGCAACACAGCCCGCTCCGCCGACCGGCCGATTCTGGCACGACCGGAGACAGCGCCCCGAGCACTATCTGCCGTTCACCCACGACAGCAGTGCTGACCGCGCACGCCTCTGGGCCTACCTCGAGCAGGCCATCGGGCTGCGCGACAGCTGAGCTGCCCGGGCGCCGGCCCCGGCTAGCCGTACTGCTTGCGCAGTTGCGGCTTGACCACCTTGCCGCTGGCATTGCGGGGTAGGGCGTCCACCAGCACCAGCTCCTTCGGGTGCTTGTAGCGGGCCAGGCGCTCGTTGAGGAAGGGCTCGAGGTCCTCCAACGTCAGCGGCGTCTCGCCGGCCGCTACCGCGACGATGGCCACCGGGACCTCGCCCCACTTGTCATGGGCACGCCCGATCACGGCGGCCTCCTGGATAAGTGGGTGCTCGAACAGTACGTTCTCCACCTCGGCGCAGTAGATGTTCTCACCGCCGGAGATGATCATGTCCTTCTTGCGGTCGACGACGTAGACGAAACCCTCGTCGTCGACGCGGACCAGATCACCGGAGTGGAACCAGTCGCCGGCGAACGCCTCGGCGGTCGCGTCGGGCTTGTTCCAGTAGCCCTGCATCATGGTCGGCCCGCGGTAGACGATCTCGCCGATCTCGCCGGGCGCCACGTCGTTCATGTTCTCGTCGACGACCCGTGCCGAGATGGTCGGGATCACCTTGCCCACCGAGCCGAGTTTGCGGATCGCGTCGGTGCCCTGCAGCACGCAGGTGATCGGTGACATCTCGGTCTGGCCGAACACCGCGACGTTGAGTGCGTCCGGGAACGTCTCCGCCATGGCCCGCAGTACGGTGTCGGACGCCGGCGCCGCCCCCCAGCTGATCACTTCGAGCGCCAGGTCTCGTTGCGGCACAGTCGGATCCGCGCAGATGACCTGCCACTGCGCCGGCACCAGGAACACCGAGGTGGCCCGCTCGCGCTCCCAGGCGTCGAGGGTGTCGGTCGCGTTGAACGCACCGAGCGGGTGGATCACCGTCTTGGTGCCCAGCATCAGGTTGGGCGCGATGCTGCCCAGGCCGGCGATGTGGAACATCGGTGCGGCGCAGAAGTACACGCTGTCCGGACTGATCTGCAGCGCCTGGATACAGGTCAGCGACTGGGCGAGCAGGTTCGAGTGGGACAGGATGGCGCCCTTGGGACTTCCGGTGGTTCCCGAGGTGTACATGATCAGCGCCGGGGTGTCTTCGGGGACATCGGCGCCGGGGTGCGGGTCGCCGGGCTCGGCGATCAGCGATTCGTAGTCGTCGCCGAGCACCACGGCCACATCGAGGCCGGGGGTGTTCTTGCGGACGGCCTCGATCAGCGGTGCAAGCAGTTGATCGGTGATGACAGCCTTGGCGCCACTGTCGGAGACGATGTAGCTGATCTCAGGGTCGGTGAGGCGGAAGTTGACCGGTACGGCGATGGCCCCCAAGGCGTTGATCGCCAAGGTCGCCTCGATGTATTCGGTGTGGTTGAGCATCACGATCAGCACGCGGTCGCCGAAGGAGATGCCGCGCCGGAACAGTGCCCCGGCCAGGCGCTCGGAGCGATCGTGCAGCTGTTGCCAGGTGGTGTCGTTGCCACGACAGCGGAAGGCGACGGCGTCGGGACGCATCGCGGCGTGGTTCGCCACCTGATTCATCCAATGGTTGCGGCGAGACCGCAGCGGCTGAGCGATCATTCGCCGAACACCGCCTTCCGCTTCTGCAGCATCGCGGCGGCGCCTTCGAAGAAGTCGGGGGAGCCCAGCAACTCCACCTGGCCGGCTTTCTCGCGGGCCAGTGCGGCATCCAGTGCGGCGAGGTTGGTGGCGTTGAGCGCGCGCTTGGTCAATTCGATGGCGCGACGCGGTCCGTGGGCCAGTTTCTCGGCGGCCTCGTTGACCCGGGCGTCCAACTCCGCCTCGCCGAGCACCGCGTTGATCAGGCCGGCATCGCGGGCGGCGGTGGCCGACAGGCGCCCACCGAGCAGGGCCATCTCGTTGGCCACGGCCCGCCCGGCGCCAGCCGCAACCAGGGCGGTGGTGCCGCCGTCGGGCATCAGGCCGATGTTGGTGAACGACAGCAGGAAGTAGGCGCTCTCGGCGGCGTAGATCAGATCCGCGGCCAGCGCCAGACCCACGCCGACACCGGCGGCCGGCCCGTTGATCCGCGCGATCACCGGCACCGGGGTCTCGGCGACCGAGGTAACCAGCCGGGAGGCGCAGTCCATCACCTCCTCGGGGCTGACGCCGCCGGCCGTGGCCGACAGGTCGGCGCCGGTGCAGAAGGCCTTGCCTTCGCCGGTGATGACGATGGCCCGCACGCCTGGGTCGTCGGCCGCGCCGGCGATGACGTCACCGAGGCCCGCCATGGTGTCGTAGTCGATCGCGTTGAGCCGAGCGGGATTGGTAATCGTCACCCGCAGCACCCGACCGTCGCGGGTCGCGGTGAGCTTGGCGGAGCTGGCGTTCTCGGACACGGTCAGACCCGCCTTTCGATGAACCGGGATTGCAGCACGTCACTTCCTCCGTGGATGAAAACGTAAATTGTGGTTAACGTATGGGCGTCGGGTCCAACAGTCAACACGGGGGTGAAAATGGTTGCGTCCATGGCCGCGGGATCAGCGACTGCGGTGCAGCGCCGCCCCAAGGACCGCAAGGCGCAGATCGTCCGCGCCGCGGCCCGTGCGTTCAGTGATCGCGGCTACCACGCGGTCGGCGTCGACGAGATCGCCGCCGAGGTCGGTCTCTCCGGCCCCGCGCTGTATCGGCACTTCGCCAACAAGTACGCGCTACTGGTCGCGACCGCCCAGTACACGGCGGGGGTGCTGGTGACCGCCGCACGATCCGCCGACGATCCGAGCCGGCCCGCGCCGGAGCGGTTGCGCGCGATCACCGCCGCGCTGATCGAGACCACGATCGGGACGCGGCGCGAGGGCGCGTTCTATCGGTGGGAACGGCGCTACCTGCAGTTGCCGGACCGCAAGGACATCCGAGCCGGCTACGACGCGCTCAACGCCACGATCGCCGAACCGCTGGCGGCGCTGCGCCCGGAACTTCCCGAGGCCGACACCGCGATCCTGGCCGCTGCGGCCCTGAGCGTCATCGGCAGCATCTCCGCGCACCGAACGCGGCTGCCGGCCGCCGCACTTGCGGACCTGCTCGCAGAGCTGTGCTGGTCGGTGCTCACCGTCGAGCTGCCGCCCGCGCCTTCGGGTCCGCCGCCGCCACGCCCGGAGCGGGGTCTGCCCAGCACGTCCAAACGTGAACGGCTGCTCGCCGAGGCCATCCGCATGTTCGGCCAGCGGGGCTTCTACGAAGTCAGCATCGAGGAGATCGCTACCGCCGCCGGACTCAACGGCTCCAGCGCCTATCGCTACTACCCGAGCAAGGCGGCCCTGCTGGCCGTCGCCTTTCATCGGGCCAGCGCCCGGGTGCTGATGGCCATCACCGATTCCCTCGCCGAATCGACCAGCCCGCGGCAGGCGGCCCTGCGCATCGCCGAGCGTTATACCGCGCTGGCGTTCGCCGCGCCCGAGCTGATCAATATCTATTTCGCCGAGTTCGCCAACCTGCCCGAACCCGACCGGGTTGAACTGCGCGGTCTGCAGCGGCAGAACGTCGACGAATGGGCCCACCTGGTGAGTCAGGTCGGCGCAGGCGACACCGAAGCGGTGTTCCGGGTCCACGCGGCCCTTGCTCTCGTCGTCGATATAGGACGCCTGGTTAACTTTGACGATCGAGACGAACAGCGCTCCCGGATCCATGCCCTGATGGCGGCCGTACTTTTCGGCACCGGCGGCCGGTGACTGCGGGCCGCCTCGCTGGCTACGATCGACCGATGAGTGCCGCACCGTCAGGACAGCGAAGTGCCGTCACGGCTGCGCGAGGGCTGGCCGGGCTGCTGTTGGGCGCAGGGGCAGGACATTTCGTCTTCCCGCAGCCGTTCGACGCAATCGTTCCGCCGGAGTTGCCGGGCAGCGCCCGCATGTACACGTATGTGTCGGGGGTCGCCGAGCTGGTCATCGGTGCCCTGCTGTTGTTCCCGCGCACCCGTCGCAGGGCCGGGCTGGCCGCGGCCGCCCTGTTCGTTGCGGTGTTCCCGGCGAATATTTACTCGGTCCGGTTGTTCTGGGCCAAACCCTGGATGAGGGCGGGGACGATCGCGCGCCTGCCGTTGCAGATTCCGATGATCGTCGCGGCGTTGCGGGTGTGGCGCGCCGGTTAGTCGGACCTGCGCCGGTGGATTCAGGAGGCATGGGTGGCCTACATCAAGGCGACCGAGCGCGAGGGGCAGATCGTTGCGGCCGCGATGCGGGTCCTCAGTGACGTCGGCGTTGCGGGTACGACGTTGCGCGGGGTTGCCGCTGAAGCCGGGATTCCGCTGGGCACGTTGCACTATGTGTTTCCGTCCAAGGACCAGCTGCTGCGTGCGGTGATCGCCGCGGTCATGGACGACGTCGTGGACGCGGTGCGCGCCGATCTGCAGCTCGACCGGGGAGTGGCCCACGCGCTTCGGCAGGGCGTGACGAACTTCTGGAGCACGTTGGTCGAAAGCGACACCGGCCTGCAGATCATGCAATACGAGCTGGCCTTGTACTCGGTGCGAAGCGAAGGCGCGGGCGGTTTGGCGCAGCTGCAATATGAGCGCTACACCGCGCTCGTCACCGAGTTCTGCGCCCAGGCCGCGCAGGCGGCGGGGGAGCGCTGTGCCGTTGATTTCGACAGTCTCGGGCGGCTCGCGCTCGCTCTGGTGGACGGCCTGATCGTGCAGTACGTGACAAGCCCCGACTCCGAGCGGGCACGACGCGATCTCGACCGCGCCGTCGACATGGTCGTGCATTTCGCCGATCCGCAGCCCGTCGGCACACGCCCGCGTCACGCCGGCTGATTCCTTCGACTGCTGCCCGGCGACCGGCATGAATCCTTGACTCGGTCGGTTGACCGACTTAGATTGTGGGGCGTGAAGTCAGACGACGCGGCGGTGGCCACCACGGTGGCCGTAGTGGGTGCGGGGATGTCCGGCTTGACGGCCGCCCGCGATCTGCACCGGGCCGGAATTGATGTCCTCGTTCTCGAGGCCGCAGGCCGACTCGGCGGACGGGCCATGACCGAGACGAGCGCCTTGGGGTCGCGAGTGGACCTCGGCGGTCAGTGGATCGGCCATGATCACCACCGAATCAAGGCGCTGGCTTCCGAATTGGGCGCCACGGAGTTTGCGATGCACACCGCGCCGTTGCCCATCGTGGTCGACGGATCGCGCCGGCYCCGCGWCGCGGRGCCGTCGATCCTGACGGCCCTTCTCGTTCTGGTCGGCGTCGAGGCCTGGTCCCGTATCGCCAAGACGCAACGGTGGAATGCCACGACGGTCGAGGCCTGGCTGCGCCGAGTGCCGGGGCGCGCTCGCCGGCTGCTCGAAGTGCTGGCCTACATCTCGTGGACCGCCGACCTGGATCGTTTCTCCGTTCACGCGATGGTGCAGGCCATCCGTCAGCAGGGCGGGCTACGAACCATGCTGGCGACGGCCGGGGGAGCTCAGGAGTCCTTGGTCGCCGAAGGGATCGGCTCGCTGATCGATGGCCTTGCCGCCGAACTCGGTCCGCGAGTGCGTCCGGGGCATCGAGTCACGTCCATCGCCCGCAGTGGCGGTGGCGTCACCATCCACACCACCGCAGGAGAAATCCGTGCCGCGAAAGTCATTGTCACGGTTCCGCTGCCGCTTACCGGACGTATCACCTACGACCCGCCGCTCCCGACCACCCGTACCGCGCTGGCGTCCGATACCTATATGGGCTCGGTGTACAAGGGCGTGGCAGTCTATCCGCGCCCGTTCTGGAGAGAGCGAGCCGGCGGTGAGTTCCTGTTTCTGGACAAACCCGGCCGGGCGGTGTTCGACACCGGCGCACCGGGCGGTCCAGGCCACCTGTGCGTGCTCGTGGGGGGACCCGAGGCGCGCGCGCTCGATCGGCTTGATGCTGTCGAGCGGCGCAACGCGGTGCTCGGTGCGTTGGCCCGCTACCTCGGTCCCGACGTTCTCGAACCGGCTAGCTGGCACGAAAAGGCCTGGCATCTGGATGAATACGTCGGTGGCGGTTACCTCGCGCTGCCGCTGCCCGGGACCAGTGCCGGAATCCCGCCGATCGACTGCACCCCGACCGACGATATTCATTGGGCGGGTACCGAGACGGCGCGCGACCACGCGGGCTACCTCGAGGGCGCCATCGAATCGGGCACCCGGGTGGCGCGTGAGGTGATCGAGGCGCTGTCGGTCTTCCAGTGACGCTCTGCCAGATCAGTTCTGGCGCTGGCCGTAGCGACGGCGGAACTTCTCGACCTGTCCCGCGGTGTCGACGATCCGGCTGTTGCCGGTCCAAAACGGGTGCGACGCCGCGCTGATCTCCACGATCACCAGCGGGTAGCTGCGAGTGCCCGTCGGGGTGGGCCACTCGATGGTGCGGTCGCTGGTCACGGTGGAGCGGGTCAGGATCGTCTCCCCGGTGGTGGCGTCCTGGAAGACGACGGGGTGGTAGTCGGGGTGGATGCCGGGTTTCATCGCTGATCTCCGTCTCGGGTGCGGTACAGGGAAATGTCTGCGGTGGCCGTTGGGGTTTCGTCGCACGGTTCCTGGTGGTGATCGCCAAACGGGTCGGGGTAGCCGGCCCACTGGTTCGGGCGGCGTAACTCGTCGTCGGTGAGCAGTGCGCCTGACAGGGCCTCGCGGATCTGCTCGGGGCGGGCGCCGCAGACCAGGATCACCAGCGAGGTGTGCCGATCGCCGTAGCGGTGGTCCCAGATCAGATCGGCGAACGCATGGCGTTCGGCGGACACTCGGGCGGCCTCCTCGGCCGTCATCGCGGCCAGCCACTTGCCCACCGCCGAGGTGTGCAATCCGCCGCCCGCCGACTCCAGCCAGATCGCCCGCTGCCCCCGGTTGGCCAACCACAGCCGCCCACGCGCCCGGATCACGCCGTCGAGCAGGGCATCGAGGGCCGCGTGCAGGCGCTGCGGGTGAAACGGTCGGCGGGCGTGGAATTCGATCAGCTCAACCGAGCCCTCGGCCCGTAGCGGCGGTTGACCGGCCAGCAGCGGGGCGTGCGGATCATCGCCGCGACCGCGGCGAGCGCCGTCGTCGAGGTGGGTCAGTGCCTGTTCAAGGCGATCGGTGCCGGCCGTGATGCGCGCCAGCGGAGCCAACCGGCGCAGCACGGCCGACGCAGTCGGGTCCGGGGCGTAAACCACCAGAGCGTCGGCGGATTCGGCCTGGCCGACCACCACTTGGGCGATGGTGCGCCCGTCGTCGAGTTCGTCGTCGCCGAGTGCTTGCGACAGCCACGCCGTGGCATCGAGACAGGTGACGACCGCGGCGATCGTCACATCGCGGCCGGCCGGGCCGTCGATGTATCCCGGTCCGACGCGGACCCGCACGTTGCGGATCGCCCAGCAGATGGGCTGCGGCTCCAACCAGTCGGGCAACTGGACGACGATGCGCTCAACGCCGGCCCGCCGGTGCAGTCGGCGCAACAGGACCAGCAGGTCGTTGCGCAGCGTGCAGGACACGCAGCCGTGCGCCAACTCCAGGGCTAGCGTCGTGGCATCGGCTGTCGTACTGGTGGTTTCCCGAACCACCACGTGACCATCCAGGCTGTAGGCCACGGTCACCGTGCCCGCCTTGACCTGCAAGGCGTTGGTCGCTGCGTCGGTGCCGTACTGCCCGGCCACCAGGATCACCGGAGTCCGCATCACCCTCCTATTGAAAATCATTGTCATTAAAGCCGTTCCCACGGTAGCCTCCAGCGCGTCGCTTGTCGACAATGATTTTCAATAAGGGTCGAAGGAGGGTTCCGTTGTCTGCACGCTGCCAAGTCACTGGCCGGGTGCCCGGATTCGGGAATGCGGTGTCGCACTCGCATCGCCGCACCCGGCGCCGCTGGTCGCCGAATGTCCAGGTCAGGACTTACTATCTGCCGTCGCAGGACCGCCGGATCACGCTGCGGGTCAGCGCGAAGGGCATCAAGGTCATCGACCGGGACGGCATCGAGGCCGTGGTGGCCCGGCTGCGAAGCGCGGGGCAGCGGATCTGATGGCGCGCACCGACATTCGTCCCATCGTCAAGCTGAGCTCCACCGCGGGCACCGGCTACACCTACGTCACCCGCAAGAACCGGCGCAACGACCCCGACCGCCTGGTGTTGCGCAAGTACGACCCCGTCGTCCGTCGCCATGTCGACTTCCGGGAGGAGCGCTGAGTCATGGCCAAGAAATCCAAGATCGTGAAGAACGAGCAGCGCCGAGCGCTGGTGGCCCGCTACGCCGAGCGGCGCACCGAGCTCAAGGAAGTCCTTCGTTCGACGTCGAGCGGCCCGGAACAGCGATTGGCCGCCCAGCGCGCACTGGCTCGCCAACCGCGCGATGCCAGCCCGGTGCGGCTGCGCAACCGCGACAGCGCCGACGGGCGTCCCCGCGGCTACCTGCGCAAGTTCGGACTCTCGCGGGTGCGGGTGCGCCAGCTTGCGCATGAGGGCCAGCTGCCCGGCGTCCGGAAGGCGAGCTGGTAGATGGCGATCAAACCCAAAGAGTCGCGGCGTGTTCCGCGGAGCACGGCCAGGTCCGCCAAGCCGAACCTGCTGGCCAAGCTGGGCGTGACGGCGGTCGACTACAAAGACACCGCCACGCTGCGCATCTTCATCTCCCCGCGCGGCAAGATCCGTTCACGTAGCGTCACCGGACTCACCGTTGGTCAACAACGCCAGGTCGCCTGCGCCATCAAGAACGCCCGGGAAATGGCGTTGCTGCCGTATCCGGGTGTCACCGCCGAGTGATCGATTGACGGTGCCGCTGATCAGCCGATGTGGAACACGACCTCCAGGGCCAAGAACCCGAAGACGAGCAGCCCGAGGATTCCGGCGAGCACCGGAAGGATAAGCACTGGGTCTTTCATGGGTCGAGACGTTATCCAGTTGTTGGTTGGAAAAAATCGCAAAGTGGTGCCGATCACTCGATCTCGGGACTTTGGTCCGTGATGGCCATCACGGACCAAAGTCCCTGCGGGGCTGACCTTCCGGAGAGTTTCACGACCCTTTCGGCGGGTCGGGGGCCAGGCTGCCGTCCGGGGCGATGTGGGCGAAGATCTGCTGCAGCAGGGTCACGATGTGCGGGTCGTCCACGGTGTAGATGTGGTGGCGCCCGTCACGCCGTGCGTTGATCAGCCCGGCCAGTCGCAGCTTGGTCAGGTGCTGGCTCATGGTGGCGACATTGACGCCGGCTCGCCGCGCCAGGGTTGTCACGTCGTAGGCGTCCTGGGCGGCCAGCCACATCACATGTAGGCGTGCCGGGCTGCTGAGTAGCGCGAACGTGCTCGCGGCGGACGCGAGTTGGGGTGTGGTCGGTTCGTCGGGCCGGCTGGGTGAACTGATTTCTTCGGGCAGCCGTTCTTCATCTTTAGCCATGGCGGCATTCATTTTGTCCCAACTCCCATGGCGGGATTCGCCGAACGACACATTCCTATAGTTGCGCAATCGCCAAAGTGTCGCCAGAATTGGGCAGTTCACGCGGCACATTTGCCGCCCGGCGGGTGTCACCCAGATTCGCCGTCAGATCACAGGATTGGTTGCTGCCGAATTGATTCCGACATCACTGCTGCGCCCGGCCGCCCTGGGAATCCGTGCGGCGTCGGCCGTCGTCGGCGCGGCGGCCCGCAGCGCATCGGCCACCACCGAGGCGGTTGGGGCCATCACCACGGCCGGGCTGCAGGTCGCCGCGCTGCCAGTTCGGGAAGCCAGTCGGATGCTGTCCGGCGAATCCACCCGGGCGACCCTGACCCGCAGGTGCTGGCGCGGGGAAAACCGCGCCTGGATCGAGGTCCGAGGCCTGAGCGAATCCCCCGAACTCGGGCAGCGGGTGCTCGACACGCTTGTCGCCGAACCCGGTGTGGTGTCGGCGCGGCTGAACCGCCCGTTGTCTCGGGTCGTGGTGGAACTTGCAGCAGAGGGCGAGCAGGTTTCACTCAATGACCTGTGCCGCCTGATCTCTGAGGTCGAACGCGGCTACCGACGGTCTCAAGGCGCAACAGCTCCGAGCGGTGCCGCACCGGCTACCGTCCTGCCCGGCGACGGGTTGTTGCTGATGGCCCGGGGCGTGATGGTCGGCGTGAATGCCGCCGGACTGGCCATCGCGGTCGCTGGGCGTGCGCTGCGGTTGCCGCAGGCACCGATCACCGTCGACGCCGTCGCGGCGCTGGCGAACTACCAGCCGTGGCTGCGCCAGCAGCTCGCCGACCGAATCGGCCGGGGCCCGGCTGACACGGTGCTGTCGCTGATCTCCACCGGAGCGCGGATCGTCACCCTGTCGCCGGCCACGCTGGCAGTGGACTTGGCGTTGCAGGGTGTCAAGGCCGCCGAATCTCAGGCCGCGGCGCAGGCCTGGATCCGCCACGAGCCGCACCTGGCCCGGCACGCCGACCAGGCGCAGGTCCACGTCCCGTCGCGGCCGGTGCCCCTACCGGAGGGGGCGGTCGACCGGCACGGCCGGCGAGCGGGCTACGTCCAGTTGTTCGGTGCCGGCCTGGTGGGAGTGCTCACCCGAAACGTCACCACAGCCGCCACCGCAGCCGTGGTCGCCGGCCCGAAAGCCATGCGCACCACCACGGAATCGTTCGCGGCCACCCTGAGCCGGTCGTTGGTCGAGCAGCACGCGGCGCTGCCGTTGCGCCCGGAGGGCGTGCGCCGCCTCGATCGCGTCGACGCCGTTCTCATCGATCCGCGATTGCTCTGCTCCGCCAACGCGCGGCACCCGCTGGCCTCGGCGCTGTTGGCCGAGGCGCGGGCGTCCGGCGCGGAACTGGTCACCCTCGACGTCGAGGCCCTGGGGGAACTGCGTCCCGCCTTCGACGAACTGGCACCGGTCGATATCGCCGCCGACGACGCTCAACTCGACGAGGCGCTGGCCACCGCACTGGCGGCACGTCAGCGAGACGGCCGCACCGTCGCGGTGCTGACGTCCACCGGCGCGCAGGCACTCGCCTGCGCCGACGTGGGCCTGGGGATCCTGCCCGACGACACGGAGACGGCACCGCCGTGGGAAGCGGATCTGCTGCTGGCCGACCTGGCCGGCGCCTGGCGGGTGCTGCACGCGATACCGGCGGCGCGCGCCGCCGCGCAGCGCGGCATCTCGCTGTCCACCGGCGCATCGACGATCGGTGCGCTGCTGATGGTTCCGGGGGTGCGGGCGGGCCGGGGAAGAGGAGGCCCAGGGCCGGTCACCGCCGGGGCGGCCTCCGGATTGCTCTCGGGATACCTGCTGGCTCGCCAGGTGGCGCGGACGCCGGCGCCGCGGCCCGCACCGGCCTACGAGTGGCATGCGATGTCGCTCGATGAGGTCCGCGCGATCCTGCCGGTTCCCGACGTCGCCTGCGCCGCCGCCGAACTCGACGCGGCGCCGCCGCACATGGCCTGGCAGTTCATCAAGGCGGTGCGCGCCGAACTGTCGGATCCGCTGATGCCGGTGCTGGCACTCAGCTCGGTGGCCACCGCAATGCTGGGCTCGCCGGTAGATGCGTTGATGGTCAGCACGGTGCTGATCGGCAACTGCATGCTCGCGGCCGCCCAGCAACTGCAGGCCGAGAACCGGCTGAACCGGCTGCTGGCCCAACAGACCCCGCCGGCCCGCACCGTCGAGCCGGGCACCGGCCGCTACGCCGAGATCGTCGCGGACCGCCTGATCCCCGGCGCCGTGATCGAGATCCGCAGCAACGAGGTCGTGCCCGCTGACGCGCGGCTGATCGAGGCCACCGACCTCGAGGTCGACGAATCCTCGCTCACCGGCGAATCACTGTCGGTGGACAAGCAGACCGCGGCTACACCCGGTGCCGAACTGGCCGAACGGCGCTGCATGCTTTACGCCGGCACGACAGTCGTCGCCGGCACCGCACGGGCCGTGGTGACCGCGGTCGGCGCCGACACCCAGGCCCGTCGTGCCGCCGAGCTGGCCGCCGGGGATCTGCCGGTAGTCGGCCTGCAGCATCAACTCAGTCAGTTGATGAGTCGTGCGTTCCCGGCCAGCGCCGGCGGCGGGCTGATGGTCGGCCTGCTGGGGATGCTGCGCGGCGGTGGGCTGCGCCTGGCCCTGGGCAACGCGATCGCGGTCGCTGTGGCGGCGGTCCCCGAGGGCATGCCGCTGATGGCGACGCTGGCCCAACATGCCTCGGCCCAACGCCTGACCGATTCCGGTGCGCTGGTGCGCATTCCCCGCTCGGTGGAGGCCCTGGGCCGGGTCGAGGTGGTGTGCTTCGACAAGACTGGAACGCTCAGTGAGAACCGGCTGCGGGTCACCCGGGTCTACCCGGTCGCCGGTCACGCGCACGACGACGTGCTGCGGTGCGCGGCCAACGCTGCGCCGGCACCCGAGGGTGACCCGCACGCGCATGCCACCGACCAGGCCGTCACCGAGGCGGCCGCTGCAATATCCGATGGCGGGGCCGCGCTGTGGACCACGACGGACGCCCACCTGCCGTTCCGCTCCGGCCGGGCGTTCTCGGCGTCGGTGTTGGGCACGCAGCTGATGATCAAGGGGGCTCCGGAAGTGGTGCTGGCCGCCTGCACCGACCTTGGCCCCGACAGCGACGCACCGGTCGCCGAACTGGCAGCCGGCGGGCTGCGGGTGATCGCGGTGGCGCAGCGCCGGCTCACTGCCGCCCAGGTGAAGGCCCTCGCCGGCGACCCGGACGCCCTCGCCGGGTTGTGCCAGTCCGGGCTGACACTCACCGGCTTCCTCGGCATCTCCGACACCCCGCGAGCCGAAGCGCCACAACTACTGGCCGACCTGGCGGACCGCGGCGTCGGGATTCGGCTGATCACCGGTGACCACCCTGTCACCGCCACCGCGATCGCCGCCGAACTCGGAGTGCCGGTCAGCGCAGAGCAAGTCATCACCGGAGCGGAGTGGAACGCGCTGTCGCGCAAGGACCAGGAACGTGCCGTCGGAGAGCGGGTGATCTTCGCCCGGATGTCCCCGGAGAACAAGGTGCAGGTCGTACAGACCCTCGAACGCAGCGGACGGGTCTGCGCCATGGTCGGCGACGGCGCCAACGACGCGGCCGCGATCCGGGCCGCCAGTGTGGGTCTCGGTGTCGTCGCGCGCGGCAGCGACTCGGCGCACCTCACCGCCGACATCGTGCTGACCGACGGGCGCATCGGTGCCCTGGTCGATGCCATCGACGAGGGTCAACGACTGTGGCGCGGCGTGCAGCTGGCGGTGACCGGCCTACTCGGCGGCAACGTCGGCGAGGTGATCTTCGGCGTGATCGGCACCGCACTGTCGGGGACCTCGCCGCTGAACAACCGCCAGCTGCTGCTGATGAACATGCTGACCGACGCGCTGCCGGCCACCGCGGTCGCGGTCAGCACCCCAGCCGGCTCCTCGCATCGGGTGGTGCAAGGCATCGACGAACGCAGCCTGATGCGCGCCGTTGCGGTCCGCGGGGCGATCACCGGGGCCGCGGCCAGCGCCGCATGGGGGATGGCGAGTCTTCTTCCGGTACCGGGCCGCGCGCAACGCGCCGCCACCGTCGCATTGATCACCTTGGTCAGCACCGAGCTTGCCCAGACCCTGGTCGACTCCCACGCGCCGTTGGTATGGCTTACCGCCGCCGGATCTTTCGCGGCGTTTGCGGCGATGATCAGCCTGCCCGGCATCAGCCAGCTGCTGGGTTGTGTCCCAGTGGGTCCGCTGGGCTGGTCGCAGGCCCTGGGCGCCACCGGCGCCGCCGTCCTGGCGATCGCCGCGGCTCCGCACGTGCTGCGCGCCGGGCGGCGCGAAGCATCGCAGCTCGGCACCGAGACCGCGCCAGGCCCGCTGGCCACCGTGCAGGTGCTGCGGCCCGCAGGCACCGAGGTCTCCCCGGTGGCGACCGTCGGTGGGGCTACGGTGAGAATCAGCCGTACCAACTGACCAGCGGAGGCGTGGCATGCACCCATTCCGGCAAGCCGTCGAGGCCCGTGATGCCGCGGCCATCGAGGCGCTGCTGTCCGACAATGTCGTGTTCACCAGTCCGGTGGCGTTCAAGCCCTACCCGGGCAAGCCGATCACCGCGGCCATCCTGCGCGCGGTGATGCGCGTCTTCTCCGACTTCCACTACGTGCGCGAGATCGCTGACCCGTCGGGGCGCGACCATGCGCTGATCTTCGAAGCGTCGGTGGACGGCAAAAGGATCACCGGTTGCGACTTCCTGCACATCGACGATGACGGCAAGATCGACGACTTCGTGGTGATGGTCCGGCCGCTGTCGGCGGCTACCGCGCTGGCCGAAGCCATGGCGCAGCAGTTCGAGCAGATCACCCGGGAGGCCGCCGCGCATGGACCCGACGGTTCCGCGTAACCGGAACTGATCGCGGAGCTCCCCGGTGCATGAGCAGGCACCCATAGTCGCGGCGGTCGCCGTAGGTGGCGCCATCGGTGCCAGCGCGCGTTACGCCGTCGCGCTGGCCCTGCCCACCCCCGCCGGTGGATTTCCTTGGGCCACACTGGCAACCAACGTGAGCGGGTGTGCGCTGATGGGCGTGCTGATGGTGGCGATCACCGAGCTGTGGGTCGGACATCGCCTGCTGCGTCCGCTGTTGGGCACCGGCGTGCTGGGTGGCTACACCACGTTCTCCACCTTCGCCGGCGACGTCGACACCCTGATCGCCGACGGGCAACCCGCCCGGGCGCTGGTCTACCTGCTCACCACGCCGGTGGCAGTGTTGATCGCGACCTGGACCGCCGCGAGCCTCACCCGCCGTCTGATCACCAGGAGGACAGCATGAGCGAACTCAACGGACGCGCACTGCGTTTGACGGTATTCCTCGGAGAGAGCGACACCTGGCATCGCAAGCCGGTGTTCAGCGAGATCGTGCACCGGGCCCGGCGTGCCGGTCTGGCCGGCGCGACGGTGTTTCGCGGCATCGAGGGCTACGGCGCGTCCTCGGCCATCCACACCACCCGGCTGTTGTCGATGTCAGAAGACCTGCCGGTCTCGGTCATCATCGTCGACGCACCCGAGCGGGTCCGGGCTTTCCTGCCGGAGCTGGACGAGTTGGTCACCGAGGGACTGATCCTGCTGGACGAGGTCGAGGTCGTTCGGCATGTCGGGCGATCCCCCGCCGGCCAATGACCTGGTTGCTGGTCATGGCCGGCGCCGTCGTGGGGGCGCCGCTGCGGTACCTGACCGACCGGTTTGTGCAAGCCCGCCACGATTCCACCTTCCCGTGGGGCACGCTGGCCGCGAACCTGCTCGGCAGCCTTATGTTGGGCGTGCTCGTCGGCGCGGCCGATCAACGGCTGCACCTGCTGATCGGCACCGGTCTGTGCGGTGCTTTGACCACCTACTCGACCCTCTCCTACGAAACGCTGCAGTTGGCCGGCGTCGGTGCGCGGCTGTATGCGCTGGCCAATCTGGTGCTTACCGTGACCGGCGGGCTGAGCGCCTATTACGTCGGCAATTTCGCGGCACAAGCGATTTGGGCCTGACTGTTCCGCGGGCTGGCCGACGCTGCGCAACTGCTTCCAGGATGAGGTGCCACAATCGAGCCCGACAGTGTCCGGTGGCATCCGCCCAGTCCATCCAGGAGTAGCCATGTCGTTCTCGGTAGAGCTCAGCGATGACGTGATCGAGGTGCGCGACTGGGTGCACCAGTTCGCCGCTGACGTGGTCCGGCCGGCCGCCGCCGAATGGGACGAGCGGGAAGAGACGCCGTGGCCGATCATCCAGGAGGCCGCCAAGATCGGCCTGTACTCACCGGAACTGTTCGCCACCCAGGCCGCCGAACCCAGCGGCATCGGCATGCTGACGGTGTTCGAGGAACTGTTCTGGGGTGACGCCGGCATCGCGCTGTCGATTCTGGGCACCGGACTTGCCGCCGCAGCCCTGGCGGGCAACGGAACTCCCGAACAGCTGGGCCAGTGGCTGCCCGAGATGTTCGGCACCGCCGAGGAACCCAAGCTCGGGGCGTTCTGCTCCTCGGAACCCGACGCCGGTTCCGACGTCGGTGCGATCCGCACCCGTGCCCGCTTCGATGAGGCCACCCGCGAATGGGTGCTCAACGGCACCAAGACCTGGGCCACCAACGGCGGCATCGCCAACGTGCACATCGTCGTCGCCTCGGTCTATCCCGAACTCGGCTCGCGCGGACAGACCAGCTTCGTGATCCCGCCCGGCACCCCGGGCCTGGCGCAGGGACAGAAGTTCAAGAAGCACGGCATCCGGGCGTCGCACACCGCCGAGATCGTCCTGGACAATGTCCGACTGCCCGAGGACATGATCCTCGGTGGCCGGGAGAAGTTCGAGGAACGGGTTGCCCGGGTCAAGTCCGGCGCCTCTGCCGGAGGACAGGCCGCGATGAAGACCTTTGAGCGCACCCGCCCGACCGTCGGTGCGATGGCGGTCGGCGTGGCCCGCGCCGCCTACGAGTACGCCCTCGAATACGCCTGCCAGCGTGAGCAGTTCGGTCGCAAGATCGGCGAGTTCCAGGCGGTGGCGTTCAAGTTGGCGGACATGAAGAGCCGCATCGACGCCGCCAGGCTCATGGTGTGGCGCGCGGGCTGGATGGGACGCAACAATAAAGCCTTCGACAACGCCGAGGGCTCGATGGCCAAGTTGTTCGCCAGCGAGACGGCCGTCTACGTCACCGACGAGGCGATCCAGATCCTCGGCGGCAACGGCTACACCCGCGACTACCCGGTCGAGCGCATGCACCGCGATGCCAAGATCTTCACCATCTTCGAGGGCACCAGTGAGATCCAGCGGCTGGTCATCGCCCGGGCGCTGACGGGATTGCCGCTGCGCTGATATGTAGGGATGTTTGTCAAGTCCCAGGGTGAAGCGGCGGCCACGACCGTCGTCATGGCCGCCGCTTCGTGACCAGGTGAATGTGGGTTGTCGAGCGTGTCGTATCGACGCGTATCAAGTCTGATATTCGCGGGTTGGTTACCGCAGGACGGGACTTTCGAGTCGGAGTTGGCCGCTATCTAAGGTCGAGCGTAATGCGTTGCAGGGCAGCGACATCGTTCATAGCGCAGCCGCGGACATCGTTCATAGCGCAGCCGCGG
>NZ_UWOA01000049.1:0-34711 GCF_900604305.1 Mycobacterium sp. P7213 | reverse complement strand
ACGCTGCACTGCTCGCCGGAGGTGCGCGGCATTCTGATGCCGGCGCCGGCGAACGCGTACTGGATCAGGCCGGATGCGTCGAAACCGACGGTGGTGGTGTCCGGAATGTCCTCGGTGGGTGCCAGCGACGTGCCCGGCAGACCCGGGGTGACGCTTCCCGGCAGCAGCGGATTGCTGGGGGTGCTCGGGACGCCGGCGCGGCCGGTGATGTCGGTCAATGAGCTGCGGGTGGTGGCAGCGCGGGCCCGCGCGCTGTTGGTGGGCCCGTTGACGTCACCGCCGCCGTAGACGAAGGGCACGCCGCGCTGCGAGAGCGCTCGCTGGATCACCCGCTCGACGAGCTGGTTCTGACCGGTCTGAGACAGCGGGTCGGCGTAGGCGGGCGCGGCATTCAGCGCCGGAGCCAGGGCCGCCGCCAATGCGATCGCGGTAGCGCAGACGCGTTTCATAGGAGCAACCCCCTTCTCGGCCGATATTCACGGCAGTATCACTCGTCACTTCTGTCACAGAGACTACCGGCGTTTACGCCCCATCAGCCGCCGCGGAAGAGAAATTGCGCAACCTGTGACCCAACGGTTATGCCGGCGGCCACTACTGTCGTCAGGCATGTCCGCGTTGACTCCCGACCAGATCAGCGCCATCGACGCCGCACACCTGTGGCACCCGTACAGCACAATCGGCGCCGAATCTCTGGCGCCGACGGTGGCGCTGGCCGCCCGGGGCGCCTACCTGACTCTGGTCGTCGACGAGGCACCTCTCGACGTACTCGACGCGATGAGCTCGTGGTGGACTGCGATCCACGGCCACGGCCACCCCGAACTGGACGTCGCGCTCACCGCGCAGGTAGGCACCATGAGCCACGTCATGTTCGGCGGGCTCACCCACGAACCCGCCGCTCGGCTAGCCGAGCTGCTGGTGGACATCACCCCGGCCGGGCTGGACACGGTGTTCTTCTCCGACTCGGGGTCGGTGTCGGTGGAGGTCGCGGTCAAGATGGCGCTGCAGTACTGGCGCGCTCGCGGCCGCGGCGCCAAACACCGGCTGATGACCTGGCGCGGCGGCTACCACGGCGACACCTTCACTCCGATGAGCGTCTGCGACCCCGACGGCGGCATGCACTCGCTGTGGCGCGATGTCCTGGTGGCCCAGCTGTTCGCCCCGCAGGTGCCCCGCGACTACGACCCGGCCTACAGCGCCGCGTTCGAGGCCCAGCTGGAGCAGCACCGCGACGAGGTGGCTGCCGTGATCGTGGAGCCGGTGGTACAGGGCGCCGGCGGTATGCGCTTCCACGACCCGCGCTACCTGGTGGACCTGCGCGACGCCTGCACCCGCCACGGCGTACTGCTGATCTTCGACGAGATCGCCACCGGCTTCGGCCGCACCGGTGAGCTCTTCGCCGCCGATCACGCGGGCGTGACCCCCGACATCATGTGTGTCGGCAAGGCCATGACCGGCGGTTACCTCAGCCTGGCCGCCACGTTGTGCAGCACCGAGATCGCCCACACGATCAGCGGCGGGGAGGCCGGCGCACTGATGCACGGGCCGACCTTCATGGCGAACCCGCTGGCCTGCGCGGTCTCGGTCGCCAGCACCGAACTGTTGCTGCGCCAGGACTGGCGTGCATCGGTCGCCGGGATCGGCGCCGGGCTGACCGCTGCCCTACAACCCGCACGTGACCTGCCCGGAGTCGCTGACGTCCGGGTCTGCGGCGCGATCGGAGTCATCGAATGCCGGGAACCGGTGGACATGGCCGTTGCGACTCGAGCGGCACTGGCGCACGGCGTGTGGCTGCGCCCCTTCCGCAACCTGGTCTACGCGATGCCGCCCTACATCTGTAGCCCCGAGGAGATCGCCCGGATCGGCGGCGCGATGGTCGACGCGGTGCATGCCTTAGCCTGAACAGTGTTCAAGTCGTCTCGAGACCGCACAGGGAGAGCCGCGTGACCCGCACCGATGTGTCGCCACTGGCCTGGCTGGCCGAGGTGGAGCAGCGGCGTCGACAGGCCGGTCTGCGACGTTCACTGCGGGTGCGGCCTGTGGTCGCCACCGAACTGGACCTGGCGTCCAACGACTACCTCGGCCTGGCGACCCACCCGGCCGTCATCGCCGGCGGTGTCGAGGCGCTGCAGACCTGGGGCGGCGGCGCCGGGGGATCGCGTCTGGTGACCGGCAATACCGAACTGCATCAGCAGTTCGAACAGGATCTTGCCGACTTCGTCGGTGCGCCAGCGGGTTTGGTGTTCTCCTCCGGTTACACCGCCAATCTCGGCGCGGTGGTCAGCCTGTCCGGGCCGGGGGCACTGGTGGTGTCGGACGCCTACTGTCACGCATCTCTGGTGGACGCCTGCCGGCTCTCGAGGGCGAGGGTCGTCGTCACCGAGCACCGGGACGTGGACGCCGTCGCCGCGGCATTGGCCGGCCGGACCGAGGAACGCGCCGTTGTGCTCACCGAGTCGGTGTTCAGCACTGACGGCGCGCTGGCCCCGCTGCGCCGGCTGCACGAGGTGTGCCGCAGGTACGGCGCCCTGTTGATCGTCGACGAGGCGCACGCACTGGGGGTGCGCGGCTCCGGTGGCCGCGGGCTGGTGCACGAGGTCGGGTTGGCCGGCGCGCCCGATGTGGTGATCACGACGACGTTGTCCAAGGCCCTGGGCAGTCAGGGCGGTGCGGTGCTGGGGCCCGTAGAGGTTCGCGATCACCTCATCGACGCCGCCCGCACGTTCATCTTCGACACCGGACTCGCGCCGGCGGCACTGGGCGCGGCATCGGCCGCCCTGGATGTGCTGGTCGCCGAGCCGTCTCGCGCCGCCGACGTGCTTCGGCACGCGGGCGTGCTGGCCCAGATCTGCGAGCTGCGCGACCAGCCGCAATCCGCGGTGGTCTCGGTCATTCTCGGGGACGCGGAGACGGCGGTGGCCGCCGCGACCGCCTGTCTGGACGCCGGAGTCCGGGTGGGCTGTTTCCGGCCGCCCACCGTGCCCGCGGGCACGTCCCGGTTGCGGCTGACCGCGCGGGCTTCGCTGACCGCCGACGATCTGGAGTTGGCGCGACGGGTGCTGCGCGCCGTGCTGCGCGACCATCCCGCTTTGTCGTCATGACCGTCTTGGTCATCACCGGTACCGGCACCGGCGTGGGCAAGACGATCGCGACCGCCGCGCTGGCCGGCGCTGCCCGGCAGGCCGGGCTGGACGTGGCGGTGTGCAAACCGGTTCAGACCGGCACCGCTGACGGCGACGACGACCTGGCCGAGGTCGGCCGGCTCTCGGGGGTGAGCGAACTGTTCGCCGCTGCCCGCTACCCGGCGCCGCTGGCCCCGGCGGCCGCGGCCGAGCAGGCCGGGATGACACTGCCGACCCGCGCCGAGCTGTCGGCGCTGATCCGGGCCGCCGACCGCCCGGAACGACTGACCCTGGTGGAGGGCGCCGGTGGCCTGCTCGTCGAGCTGGCAGCCGACGGCGTCACGCTGCGCGATCTGGCCGTCGACCTCGGCGCCACCGTGCTGGTGGTGGTCGGCGCCGAACTGGGCACCCTCAACCACACCGCACTGACCCTGGAATCACTGGCCGGACAAGGGTTGTCGTGCGCCGGATTGGTGATCGGCAGCTGGCCGGCACAGCCCGGACCGGCCGCCACCAGCAACCGCGGGGCGCTGGCCCGGCAAGCTGCGGTACGCGCGGTGCTGCCGGCCGGTGCCTCCGCGCTGGGCGTCGCGGAGTTCGCGGCCATGAGTGCCGCAGCGTTCGACACCGACTGGGTGCGCACCCTGGCGGGGTAGCGATGGTGCACTCGATCGAGCTGGTCTTCGACGCCGGCACCGAGACCGCGGTCCGGCGGATCTGGACCGATCTGGCCGCCGCCGGCGTGCCCAGCCAGGCCCCGGCCGCGCGACCGCACGTCACCCTGGTGGTCGCCCAGCGCATCGATCCGCAGGCCGACGCCGCGCTGGCCACCGTTGCCGACCGACTGCCGATGGACTGCACGCTTGGCGCGACGCTGATCTTCGGCCGCTCACACGGGGTGCTGGCACGGCTGGTGGTGCCGACGGTGGCCCTGCTGGAACTGCACGAGCAGGTGTACCGGTTATGCGCACCCCTCCTGATGCCCGGACCGTTGGCCAACGTGACGCCGGGCCGGTGGACGGCGCACACCACGCTGGCCCGCCGGGTCGGGCCGGACCAGTTGGGCCGGGCTCAGCGCATCGCCGGCCGAGCTGACATCAGCGGGCGATTTGTCGGGCTGCGCCGATGGGATGGCAACGCGCGCAACGAGTATCTGATCTAAGCGGTGATCGCAGGCGCGGCGAGGCCGGGCGCGAAGGGTCACCGCGAAGGGCTACCGACGGTTACACCGGCCCGCATCGTCAGGCCGTCGATCAGCAGTCCCATCCCGAACGCGAATGCGCCGCTCGGGTCGGCCTCGGGCGTGATCTCGGCGGCCCCGGCAGCGTCCCACTGCAGGCGGGACTGTTCGTCGGCGGTGAACCCCAGCACGTAGTAGACAACGGTGCGGGCGACCTGCCCGGCCTGATCCGGGTGTACGCCTGCGGCTGTCGCCGACTCCGCCAACAGCGTCAGGATGTCGGTGGCCGCCTGCGACTGGCCGGCCGCCATGCTGGCCGACACCAGCTCGGCACCGTCGGTGTGGGACAGCAGCGCATCGCGCAGGCGTTGGCCCACGGTCTGGATCCGCCACTGCCAGCTGCCCGGCCCGGGATCGGCACACGCGGGCGCCAGCACGCGGTCGGCGACCGCACCCAGCAACTGCTGCTTGTTGGCGAAATGCCAGTACAGCGCGCTCGGGCTGACATTAAGCTCGCGCGCCAGCCGGCGCATCGACAGATCGGCGATGCCGTAGTCGTCCAGGATGGTGGTCGCCGCCGCGACCACGTCAGGTTTGTGCAGCTGCACCCCCCTAGCCTAACCTGAACACCGTTCAAGTTTTTGAGGGGAGCACGTGTGACCGACGACATCCTGGCGCTGGCGCGGGAGCAGGTACTGGAGCGCGGCGAGGCGTTGCGTCGGGATCAGGTTCTCGAAGTGCTGCAGCTACCCGACGATCGCCTCGATGAGCTGCTGGCGTTGGCCCACGAGGTGCGGATGCGCTGGTGTGGTCCGGAGATCGAGGTCGAGGGCATCATCAGCCTGAAAACCGGTGGCTGCCCCGAGGATTGCCACTTCTGCTCGCAGTCGGGACTGTTCTCCTCACCGGTGCGTAGCGCGTGGCTGGACATTCCCAGCCTGGTCGAGGCGGCCAAACAGACCGCCAAGACCGGCGCCACCGAGTTCTGCATCGTCGCCGCGGTACGCGGGCCCGACGAGCGGCTGCTCGCCCAGGTCGCCGCGGGCATCGAAGCCATCCGCAACGAGGTCGACATCCAGATCGCCTGTTCGCTGGGCATGCTGACCCAGGAGCAGGTGGACAAGCTGGCCGCCATGGGCGTGCACCGCTACAACCACAACCTGGAGACCGCCCGATCGCATTTCCCCAACGTCGTCACCACCCACACCTGGGAAGAGCGGTGGGAGACCCTGCGCATGGTGGCCGAGGCCGGCATGGAGGTCTGTTCCGGCGGCATCCTCGGCATGGGCGAGACGCTGGAGCAACGCGCGGAGTTCGCCGCCGATCTGGCTGAGCTCAACCCCGACGAAGTGCCGCTGAACTTCCTCAACCCACGCCCGGGCACTCCGTTCGGCGACCTGGAGGTGCTGCCGGCCGCCGACGCGCTGCGGGCCGTCGCGGCGTTCCGGCTGGCGCTGCCGCGCACCATGCTGCGCTTCGCGGGCGGCCGGGAGATCACGCTGGGCGACCTGGGTGCCAAGCAGGGCATCCTGGGCGGTATCAACGCCATCATCGTCGGCAACTACCTGACCACCCTGGGCCGGCCTGCCGAGACCGACCTGGAACTGCTCGACGACCTGCAGATGCCGATCAAGGCACTCAACGCCACCCTGTGATGGTTCGCGACCTGCCCGTTCCGGTGGCAGCCGGTGTCTACAACGTCTACACCGGCGTGCAGAGCGACGATCCCGCCGGGGCTTCGTTGCCGACCGCGGCCCAGTTGGGCCTGGAGCCGCCGCGGTTCTGTGCCTCCTGTGGGCGCCGGATGATGGTGCAGGTCCGCCCTGATGGCTGGTGGGCCAAGTGTTCGCGGCACGGTCTGGTGGATTCGGCCGACCTGGACACCCAGCGGTGACGACCCCCGGAGCGCCGCGGATCACGCGGAAACGGGCATACCTGACCATCGCCGCCGGACTGGCCGTCATCGGCCTGCCGATCGGCGCATTGTGGGCGTGGGTCGCCCCGCCCATCAACGGGGTGGTGGCACTGACCCGCGGCGGCGAGCGGGTGCAGGCCTACCTGGGCAACGAGGCCGAGAACTTCTTCATCGCGCCGTTCCTGCTGCTCGGGCTGTTGGGCGTAGTGGCAGTGGTGGCGGCCACCCTGGCCTGGCAGTGGCGGGCCCATCGGGGACCGGGCATGATCGCCGGCCTGGTGGGAGGCCTGGCTGCCGGGGCAGCGCTGGCGGTCCTGACCGGCACCGTCTTGGTGCAGCGCCGCTACGGCAGCATCGACGTGGATGCCGCGCCGGTGAGCCCCGACCACCGGGTGCACTACGTCGCCGAGGGGCCGCCGGTGTTCTTCGGGCACACGCCGCTGCAGATCGCGGCCTCCCTGCTGCTGCCTGCCGCCACTGCAGCATTGGTCTACGGCATGTGCGCCACGTGGAGCACCCGCGACGACTTGGGCGGCTATCCGCCGGAATCCGTGCGGCGACCGCAGCGGGCGGTCACAGCGGAAGGCGTCGCACCGCCCCGCCGGTGATGACCCGGCCCGCGACCACACCCAGGCGCAACAGCCCGAGATAGGTCTTGGGGTTCAGCAGCGCCGGCCAGGCACTGCTCACCGGCGCCTGCGGCAGCGGCCGGTTGGCGAACCGGTCGCGCAACCAGTCCAGCACCATCGGTGCCGACAGTGGATGCAGTGTCACGTGCTCGCTGAGCAGATCGCGGTGGTAGGTGATCGGCACGCCGCCGGCCGCGTAGGTCTCGGCGAGCGCGTCGATGTCGTCGACGGAGATCACCTGGTCGTGGATGGCCTGCAGCATCAGCACCGGGACAGCCGGGACCGCGCCGCCCAGTCGGGTGTCGTCGAACACATGCTGGACGACGGGGTGTTCGATCAGCTGTTCCAGCGGCCGGTCGATGAAGGTGTCCAGGGCGCGATGGTGCAGGCGCAGCACCGCGGTCGCGGTGGTGACCAGCTCCAGGGAGTGCAGCAGTGCGCGGCCTTCGACGGTGGCGTGCTCCTCGATGACCTTGTCGAGGTCGGGATACACCCGGGCCAGCGCGGAGATCATGATGGCTGGCAGGCCGGACCAGAATGAGCCGTTGAGACGCTGCAGGGTGTTGCCGAGGTCGCCCACCGGTGAGCCCAGTGCGACGCCGACGATATTGAGGTCGGGGGCGTAGTCGCCGCAGACCTGAGCCGCCCACGCCGTGGACAGACCGCCGCCGGAGTAGCCCCAGAGGCCCACCTGGGCGTCGGCGGACAGTCCCAGCTGGTCGTGGCCCAGCGCGGCGCGCAGCCCGTCGAGCACGTAGTAGCCGGGTTCATACGGCGCCCCCCAGTGGCCGAAGCGGCCCTCGTGGTCGGGGATCGAGACCGCCCAGCCCTGCGACAGGATGGCTGCGATCAGCACGAATTCGAGTTGGGTGAAAGACCCGTGCGCCCGGGCGCGGCGGCGCAGCGCGAAGGACGGGAAGCAGCGGCCGTCCACCGCGTCGATCGCGCACTGGTACGACACGATCGGGCATGGCCGGGTCCGGTCCCGGTCGGAGGGCACCACCACGGTGGTCACCGACACCTGCGGGATGTTATTGCGGTCGACGGTGCGGTAGAGCAGTTGGGTGGCCTGCAGTTGCTGCGGGATCAGGCCCAAAAAGGCCAGCTCGACGTCGCGGGAGCGCAGGACCGTGCCGGCCACGGCGTGCTGGAAGCCTGCCGGCGGCGCATAGAACGGATCTTCGTCCACCGGCAGGGGGCGTTCGCCGGCCTGCAGCGGCTGGTGCGGGGCCTGCCCGATCCACTCGACAGATGTTTCGCGGGCCAGACTGTCGACATCCATCCCGGCATTCTTGCTTAAGAGGGCGTTAAGATTCCAGTCGACTCACCCGGGCGGGCGCAACGCGGCGAATTCGTCGGTGACGCGAAGTTCGGAGTCGGTGAACCGGTATCGGGCCGCCGGACGGCCCCCGCTACGCCCCGATCGGGCGGTGGTACCGGTGCGGGTGATCACCCCGCGGCGCACCAGCACCCGCTGCAGATTGGTGGCATCGACCTGGTAGCCCAACACCACGCTGTAGATGTCGCGCAGCGTGGACAAGATGAATTCCGTTGGCGCCAAGCCGAATCCGATGTTGGTATAGGACATCTTGGCGACCAGACGACTGTGTGCGTGCGCCACCATCGGTCCGTGGTCGAACGCCATGGCCGGCAAGGCGTCGACCGGATGCCAGTGGGTGTCGCTCGGCAGCTCCGGGTCCGCGGGGGAGGGCACCAAGCCCAGAAAGGTCGAGGCGATGGTGCGCACGCCGGGCACCCGGCGCGGGTCGGAAAACACAGCCAGCTGCTCAAGGTGGGCGATCTCACGTAGGTCGACCTTTTCAGCCAGCTGGCGTCGGGCCGACGCCGTGACATCCTCGTCATTGCGCAGCAGGCCACCGGGCAGTGACCAGCGCCCCGACTGCGGTTCGCGCGCGCGTTCCCACAGCAGCACATTGAGTCTGGGGCGGCGCTGATCAAGGCCGCCAACCTGGAAGACGACGGTGAGCACTTCGTGCGCGGTGCTAGTATGGACCACGTTTTCGATTATAAGTCGAAAACCTGTTCTGAGAAGGAGTCACTCATGACCACCCTCACCGACAGCGGTGTGCGGGCAAGCAGCCTGGCCGACCGCATCGTGAACTCGCCGGCCGGCTACAGCGGTATCGAACCCGACGAGGAGTGGGTGGCCGAGGTTCTCCGGCTCAAGAAGGAACGCAACGCGACGATCCTCGCCCATAACTACCAACTTCCGGCGATCCAAGACATCGCCGACCACGTCGGGGACTCCCTGGCGCTGGCCCGGATCGCGGCCACCGCCGACGAGGACACCATCGTGTTCTGCGGTGTGCACTTCATGGCCGAGACGGCCAAGATCCTGTCCCCGGACAAGACGGTGCTGCTGCCCGACACCCGGGCGGGCTGTTCGCTGGCCGACTCGATCACCGCCGAGGAACTGCAGGCCTGGCGCGACGAATACCCGGACGCGGTCGTGGTGTCCTACGTGAACACCACCGCGGCGGTCAAGGCACTGACCGACTACTGCTGCACCTCTTCGAATGCCGTCGATGTGGTCAACGCGATCGATCCGGACCGCGAGGTGCTGTTCCTTCCCGACCAGTTCCTGGGCCAGCACGTCAAGCGGGTCACCGGCCGCGACAACCTCCATATCTGGGCCGGCGAATGCCACGTGCACGCAGCCATCAACGGCGACGAGCTCGCGGAGAAGGCCCGGGCCAACCCCGACGCCGCACTGTTCGTGCACCCCGAGTGCGGCTGCGCGACGTCGTCGCTGTACCTGGTCGGCGAGGGCCATTTCCCCGAGGAGCAGGTCAAGATCCTGTCCACCGGCGGGATGCTCGAGGAGGCCGCGCGCACCGGGGCCCGCAAGGTGCTGGTTGCCACCGAGGTCGGCATGATCCACCAGCTGCGCAAGGCGGCGCCGCAGGTCGACTTCGAGGCCGTCAACCGCAAGGCGGCCTGCAAGTACATGAAGATGATCACCCCGGCGGCCCTGCTGCGCAGCCTGACCGAGGGCGCCGACGAGATCCATGTCGACCCCGAGACGGCGCGTCTGGCAGCCCGCAGCGTGCAGCGGATGATCTCTATCGGACACTCCGTCCCGGTCAGCAAGTGACCCCTGGTCCCAGCTGGCAGCGGCGGGCCGATGTCGTGGTCATCGGCACCGGTGTCGGCGGGCTGGCGGCGGCGCGAGCCGCGTACCGCGCCGGGCGTGAGGTGGTGGTACTCAGCAAGTCCGCCGCGGGCTCAGCCGCCACGGCGACGCACTACGCCCAGGGCGGGATCGCAGTGGTCCTGCCCGGCAATGACGACTCGGTGGCCGACCACGTCGCCGACACCCTGGCCGCCGGCGGCGGATTGTGCGACCGCGAGGCGGTGACCTCGATCGTGGCCGACGGTTATCGTGCGGTCTGTGACCTGGCCGGCTCGGGTGCGGTGTTCGACCAGGGCCGCGACGGCCACTGGGCGCTCACCCGCGAAGGCGGGCACTCCCGGCGCCGCATCATTCATGCCGGCGGCGACGCCACCGGCGCCGAGGTGCAGCGTGCGCTTGACCAGGCCGCCGCCGCACTTGATGTTCGCTGCGGTCAGGTGGTGTGTGAGATCCTGCGCGACGCCGACCGCGTCACCGGCGTGCTGGTGGCCAACGCCGACGGTATCGGCGTGATTCACACCCCGTCGGTGGTGCTGGCCACCGGCGGTCTGGGGCATCTGTACCGGGCGACCACCAATCCCGGTGGGGCGACCGGCGACGGGCTGGCCCTGGCGCTCTGGGCCGGTGTGGCGGTCAGCGACCTGGAATTCATCCAGTTCCACCCGACCATGCTGTTCTCGGGAGCCGCCAACGGCCGCGGCACCGGCGGGCGCCGGCCGCTGATCACCGAGGCGGTGCGCGGTGAAGGCGCCAGGCTGATCGACGCCCGCGGCGCCTCGATCACCGATGGGGTGCACCCGATGGGGGATCTGGCCCCGCGCGACGTGGTGGCGGGAGCTATCGACGCGCGGCTGCGCGAAACCGGCGACGAGTGCGCGTATCTCGATGCGCGCGGGATCGACGGCTTCGCGCAACGCTTCCCGACCGTCACCGCGGCCTGCCGCGACGCCGGGATCGACCCGGTGCGTCAACCGATTCCGGTGGTTCCCGGCGCGCATTACAGCTGTGGTGGGGTGGTCACCGACATCGCCGGCCGCACCGAGTTGCCCGGTCTGTTCGCCGCGGGCGAGGTGGCCCGAACCGGCATGCACGGCGCCAACCGGCTGGCGTCCAACAGCCTGCTGGAAGGTCTGGTGGTCGGTGAGCGCGCGGGCGCTGCGGCCGCAGCTCACTCGGTATCAGTGGGTGGCTGCGACGCGGTGGTGGGCGAGCCCGCCCGGCACACGGCACTGGACCGGCAGACGCTGCAGGACGCGATGTCGCGCGACGCCTCGGTGGTCCGTGACGTGCATGGCCTCACCCGACTGCACGAGCTGTTGGGCGGCGCCGGTGCCCGCCAGGTCACCGACCGGGCCGGTGTCGAGGACGCCGCACTGACGTTGGCCGCCCGCGTTGTCACAGCGGCGGCGTCGGCGCGCGCCGAAAGCCGGGGCTGCCACCACCGGTCCGACTGCCCGGACGCCGATCCTGGTCAGGCCCGTAGTTCCACCATCCGGCTGCGCGACGGGTTTGTCGCGCTCGAGACACCCGCGGGGGTCGCATCGTGACGTTGTCCGAGACCGAACTCGACGAGGCGCGCCAGGTCATCGGCCGCGCGCTCGATGAGGACCTGCGTTACGGGCCCGATGTCACCACCGCCGCAACGGTTCCCGCCGGTGTGACGGCCGAAGCGGCCATGGTCACGCGGGCGCCCGGGGTGATCGCCGGGGTCGACCTGGCCCTCCTGGTGCTCGACGAGGTCCTCGGAGCCGACGGCTACCAGGTGTTGGACAAGGTGACCGACGGCAGCCGACTGCCGGCCGGCGCACCGGTACTGGGCCTCAAGGCCGACACTCGTGGCCTGCTGACCGCCGAACGCACCATGCTCAACCTGGTGTGCCACCTGTCCGGGATCGCAACGGCCACCGCGGCTTGGGTCGACGCCGTAGACGGCACGTCAGCGCGCATCCGCGACACCCGCAAGACGCTGCCCGGCCTGCGGCTGCTGCAGAAGTACGCGGTACGCGTCGGCGGCGGGGTAAATCACCGGATGGGCCTGGGCGATGCCGCGCTGATCAAGGACAACCATGTGGCCGCGGCGGGTTCGGTGGCCGCGGCGCTGCGGGCGGTGCGGGCGGCAGCGCCCGACGTGCCCTGCGAGGTCGAGGTCGATTCACTCGAGCAGTTCGACGAGGTGCTCGCCGAGGGGCCCGAGCTGGTGCTCCTGGACAACTTCGAGGTCTGGCAGACCCAGATGGCCGTGCAGCGACGCGACTCGCGCGCCCCCGGCGTACTGCTGGAGTCGTCGGGCGGGCTGACCCTCGACAGCGCGGGAGCCTACGCCGCCACCGGAGTCGACTACCTGGCCGTGGGAGCCCTCACCCATTCGGTGCGAGTGCTCGACATCGGCCTGGACATGTAAGTCAGGTGGCCCCGCTGCCGCTACCGCCATCCCCGTCTGCTCGGTTGTGCGGTTTCATCCGCGACGCGCCGCCCGCTGCGGATGAAACCGCACACTCGCGATCCCGGTGTGGCGATCAGGCGCCGGAGTCCGGGGCAATCAACTCCACGGTCGGGAAATAGCTGCGATACCGACGAGCATCCCGAGTTACCAGGCCGAGTCGGTCCACCGCCGCGTGCGCGCCGATGTAGAAATCTGGTAGCGGTGATCTCCGTGCGCCGCCCCGCGAGCGGTAGGCCAGAAACGCGCGCGCTGCGACGAATCCGGCCGGATAGGGCAGCGGAGCCCTGCGAAACAGGGCCTCGGGCAGAGCCTCGTCGAGTTCCTCGACCGTGTCGTAGTTGGCGGAGACCTCCGCGTAAACCAGGGGATTGATCAGCAACGGCACGGTCCGCGCCGCGGTGCTCAACGCCTCGGACGACCACCCGAACCACCGCGGATCCTCGGTGGCGACGTCGAGCAGCACGTTCGAGTCGACCAGGTAGCCGGCGGGGCGGCAGGGCTCAGTCACGGGTCAGGCGCAGCAACTCATCGGTCGACATCCTGCGATGGCCGGTTCCGCGGAGAACGGCAACCGCGTTGTCGCCTCGATCGGGTCGGCCGGATCGTCGCGGTGCGAGCGTCACCGTCCCGTCGTCATCGATGAAGTCGACCTCGGTATCGGGCAATAACCCGTACCGTTCCCGGATGTGCTGAGGAATAGTCACCTGGCCCTTGCTGGTGATTCGCATCTTACGATCCTACTCTTACTCGGCGCGGTAAGAATCAGGCGCGAGGCATCGGCGTGACCCGGTAAGACAGGACCGGGCGGCCGGATCCACGCATGGGCGCTGTGAATGACGACGGGTCCCCGTACCGCCTGACTGCACTGACGGGTTCGGGGGTGCCTACTGGCGTCGCCCGCCCGCCTACCTGGATCCGACGGTGCAAGCCGACATGTCGCTCCTGGCGATGACGCCGGAAGCCCGGCACCGCGATCTCCTCGATCAGCGAGACCTGGACTCTCGGCTACCGCCCTGTCGTCGCTGACCTGCCGCCCGCCGACATCAGCTGATGTCAGTGACCAGCACCGCGACTTTGCGGTTCTGCAGCCGCACGGCCCACGGCAGGGACCCATCGGCCGTACCGGCTGGCAGGATCCGCGGGTTGGTCAGGTGCAGTTCACTGCGGAACAACCGCACGTCGGCCTCCCCGGCGGCCACCACGTTCTTAACCCAGTCGGCCATGCCGTGGCCCAACGCCACAGCCAGCAGGTCACCCTTGCGGTAGGTCGTCACCACCGTCTCGTAGGGATTGCCGGACTTACGGCCGCGGTGCTTGATTACCGACGTGCCGGGAAGGAACCGGGACAGCGGCTTGACCACCGGGTTCATGTATTTGATCTGCAGCCGGTCCAGCCACGGCGGGAACACCACCGGCAGCTTGGGCTCATCCCCGGCACTCTTGTCGCCAGCCATACGGACTCCGTTCCTCGTGGTGTTTCAGGTGATGTCTGCGACCAGTATCCCGACCCGCCGGGACCCCAACCGGGTGATCCACGGCAGGCCGCTGGTGTCGCCGCCGACCGGCACGATCCGCGGGTTGGTGACGCGAACGTCGCGCCGGAACAGGTGTACGTCGGCCTCCCCGGCGGCCAGCACGTTCCTGACCCAGTCGGCTTTGCCGTGGCCGAGCATGATAGCCAGCCGCGGGCCCTTGCAGAAGGCGCGTACGACGGTGCGGTACGGGTTGCCGGACTTTCGGCCCCGATGGTCGATCACCGCGAAGGTAGGGAGGTGGAATCGTTTGACAACGGGGCTTTCGATGGTGCGCTGCAGGTAGTCCAGCCAGTCCGGAAAGATGTAGGGGACCCCGGGAACGCTCTTGGGGTGGTCCCTGGTGGGCATACCGTGCTCCGTTCTCGAAGTTCACAGCTCGATTTCCCACCCTAGCCGGGTTCGACCGGACCGGCGTTGAAGCGGCGCGCAGGACGGCTTTCGGGGTCGGCCGAGCTTGGCGATAATCACTTGAGCCCCTCTGGGACAATGGACGGCGTGAACACCGGCCTGATGGCACGCATCGACCTGCGCGGCACCGAACAGTCGGACCTATCGAAGGCCCAGCTGCGCGCCACCCTGCCGCGGGGCGGTGTGGATGTGGAGGCGGTGCTGCCGCGGGTGCGCCCGATCGTCGAGGCGATCGCCGAACGTGGCGCCGCCGCAGCATTGGAGTTCGGCGAATCATTCGACCGGGTGCGACCGGACACGATCCGGGTGCCGGCGGCGGCACTGGAGCGTGCGCTGGCCGAATTGGACCCCGCCGTACGCGCCGCCCTGGAAGTCGCGATCAGCCGCGCCCGGGCGGTGCACTCCGATCAGCGGCGCACCGACACCACCACCACGCTGGCCCCGGGCGCCACCGTCACCGAGCGCTGGCTTCCGGTCGAGCGGGTGGGCCTGTACGTACCCGGCGGCAACGCGGTCTACCCGTCCAGCGTGGTGATGAACGTCGTCCCGGCCCAGATCGCCGGTGTCGAGTCTCTGGTGATCGCCAGCCCGCCCCAGGCCGCCTTTGCCGGTCTGCCGCATCCCACGATCCTGGCCGCCGCCCGGTTGCTCGGTGTGAACGAGGTGTGGGCGGTCGGCGGTGCGCAGGCGGTGGCATTGCTGGCCTACGGCGGTACTGACACCGACGGGGGTGAACTGGCGCCGGTCGACATGGTCACCGGCCCCGGCAACATCTACGTCGCCGCGGCCAAGCGGCTGTGTCGCTCGCAGGTGGGCATCGATGCGGAGGCCGGACCCACCGAGATCGCGATACTCGCGGACAACACCGCGCACCCGGCGCACCTGGCCGCGGACCTGATCAGTCAGGCCGAGCACGATGAGATGGCCGCCAGCGTGCTGGTCACCACCAGCCCCGAGTTGGCCGACGCCACTGACCGCGAGGTGACTGCCCAGCTGCAGACCACAGTGCACCGCGAGCGGGTGACCACGGCACTGTCTGGACCGCAGTCGGCGATCGTTCTGGTCGACGATTTGGACGCCGGAATCCGGGTGGTGAACGCCTACGCTGCCGAGCACCTTGAGATCCAGACCGCCGATGCCGCGGCAGTGGCGACCCGAATCCGTTCCGCCGGTGCGATTTTCGTCGGCCCGTACGCACCGGTCAGCCTCGGTGACTACTGCGCCGGTTCCAACCACGTGCTGCCCACCGCGGGCAGTGCGCGGCACTCCAGTGGACTGTCGGTACAGACGTTCCTGCGCGGCATCCACGTCGTCGACTACACCGAAGCTGCGCTCAAAGATGTCAGTGGGCACGTGATCGCGCTGGCCACGGCCGAAGATCTCCCCGCACACGGCGAGGCGGTTCGACGGAGGTTCGAGCAGTGAGCGCTACACCGTCCCGTCCGGGCGCGCAGATCAGCCTGGCGGATCTGCCGCTGCGCGACGACCTGCGCGGCAAGTCGCCCTATGGTGCGCCGCAACTGGAGGTTCCGGTGCGGCTCAACACCAACGAGAACCCGCACCCGCCGAGCGCGGCGCTCATCGACGACGTGGCGCGCTCGGTGCGGGAGGCGGCTGTGGAGCTGCACCGCTATCCCGATCGCGATGCGGTGGCGCTGCGCACCGACCTGGCCGCCTATCTGACCACCCAGACCGGCGTCGAGGTGGGGCCGGACAATGTGTGGGCAGCCAACGGCTCCAACGAGATCCTGCAGCAGTTGCTGCAGGCGTTCGGCGGACCGGGCCGCAGCGCGATCGGCTTCGTGCCGTCGTACTCGATGCACCCGATCATCTCCGACGGGACCCAGACGCGGTGGCTGGCCGCCAACCGGACCACCGACTTCGGGCTGGACGTCGATGTGGCCCGCGCCGCTATCGCCGAGCACCACCCCGACGTGGTGTTCGTCGCGTCGCCCAACAACCCTTCCGGACAGAGCATTCCGCTCGAGGATCTACAGGACCTGCTCGAAGCCTCGCCCGGGATCGTGATCGTCGACGAGGCCTACGGCGAGTTCTCGTCGCAGCCCAGCGCGATCGCGCTGATCGATGACTACCCGGCGAAGCTGATCGTCAGCCGCACGATGAGTAAGGCGTTCGCGTTCGCAGGTGGCCGGCTGGGCTACCTGGTCGCGGCTCCGGCGGTGATCGATGCGATGTTGCTGGTTCGCCTTCCGTATCATCTGTCGGTGGTCACCCAGGCAGCCGCCCGCGCCGCACTCCGTCACGCCGACGACACCCTGGGTAGCGTCGCGCAGTTGATCGCCGAACGCGACCGCGTCTCAGCCGAGTTGTCCGCCATGGGGTTTCGGGTCATTCCCAGCGACGCCAACTTCGTGCTGTTCGGCCAGTTCGCCGACGCGCCCGCGACCTGGCAGCGTTACCTGGATGCCGGCATCCTCATCCGCGATGTCGGTATCCCCGGCTACCTGCGGGCTACCACCGGGCTTCCGGAGGAGAACGACGCACTGCTCGCCGCCAGCAAACAGCTTGCGGCCACCGAACTCGCCCAACCGTCAATAGGAGCATCATGACCCGCCGCGCCCGGGTGCAACGCGCCACCCGCGAATCCGACATCACGGTCGAACTCGACCTGGACGGCACCGGCATCGTTGACATCGAGACCGGCGTGCCGTTCTTCGATCACATGCTGACCGCACTGGGCAGTCACGCCAGCTTCGATCTGACGGTGCGCGCCCGCGGCGACGTCGAGATCGAGGCCCACCACACCGTCGAGGACACCGCGATCGTGCTCGGACAGGCGCTGGGCGAGGCGCTGGGCGACAAGAAGGGCATTCGCCGATTCGGCGACGCGTTCATCCCGATGGACGAAACGCTGGCCCACGCCGCTGTCGACGTGTCGGGCCGACCGTACTGCGTGCACACCGGGGAACCGGATCACCTGGCGCACACCACGATTGCTGGAACGCAGGCGCCCTACCACACCGTGATCAACCGGCACGTGTTTGAGACGCTGGCGTCGAACGCACGCATCGCGCTGCACGTGCGGGTGCTCTACGGGCGCGATCCGCACCACATCACCGAGGCCCAGTACAAGGCGGTCGCGCGTGCGCTGCGCCAGGCCGTGGAGCCCGACCCTCGCGTGACCGGCGTGCCGTCCACCAAGGGAGCCCTGTGAGTAGCTCTCCCAGGGTGGTGATCCTGGACTACGGTTCGGGGAATCTGCGCTCCGCCCAGCGGGCCCTGCAACGGGTCGGCGCCCAGGTCGAGGTGACCGCCGACGCCGACGCCGCCACCGACGCCGACGGCCTGCTGGTGCCGGGCGTCGGGGCGTACGCGGCGTGCATGACCGGGCTTCGCAAGGTCAACGGCGACAAGATCATCGCCGAACGAGTGCAGGCCGGCCGGCCGGTACTCGGCGTGTGCGTCGGGATGCAGATCCTGTTCGCACACGGAGTCGAGTTCGGGGTGGATACCGCCGGCTGCGGCCAGTGGCCGGGCGCGGTCACCCGGCTCGATGCCCCGGTGATCCCACACATGGGCTGGAACGTCGTGGACTCCGCGGCCGGCAGCACCCTGTTCGCCGGTCTGGACGCCGACACCCGGTTCTACTTCGTGCACTCCTACGCCGCGCAACGGTGGGAGGGGCGTCCAGAGGCTTTGGTGACCTGGGCGACTCATCAGGTACCGTTCGTGGCGGCTGTCGAGGATGGGCCATTGGCCGCCACCCAGTTTCACCCCGAAAAGAGTGGGGATGCCGGGGCGACACTGTTGAGCAACTGGGTGGAGGCACTGTGAGTACTGCTGTGAACAAGGCGCTGGTTCTGCTGCCGGCCGTCGACGTGGTCGATGGCCGTGCGGTTCGTCTGGTGCAGGGCAAGGCCGGCAGTGAGACCGAGTACGGTTCGGCGCTGGACGCCGCGCTGGGCTGGCAGCGCGACGGCGCGGAATGGATCCACCTGGTCGATCTGGATGCCGCTTTCGGGCGCGGATCGAACCGTGAGCTGCTTGCCGATGTCGTTGGGCGCCTTGATGTGAAGGTCGAATTGTCCGGCGGCATCCGCGACGACGACACGCTGGCGGCGGCGCTGGCCACCGGCTGCGCCCGGGTGAATTTGGGCACAGCGGCCCTGGAGAACCCGCAGTGGTGCGCGCGAGCGATCGCTGAGCACGGCGAGAAGGTCGCGGTCGGGTTGGACGTGCAGATCGACCCCGATCACCCCGACGGCATCCACCGGCTGCGGGGCCGCGGTTGGGAGACCGACGGCGGTGACCTGTGGCCGGTGCTGGAACGTCTTGACCGCGAAGGTTGTTCGCGCTACGTGGTCACCGATGTGACCAAGGACGGCACGCTGGGCGGCCCGAACCTGGAGCTGCTCGGCGCGGTCACTGACCGCACCGACGCCCCGGTGATCGCCTCCGGGGGAGTGTCGAGCCTGGATGACCTCCGGGCGATCGCCACGCTGGTCGGCCGCGGCGTCGAGGGCGCCATCGTCGGCAAGGCGCTCTACGCGGGTCGCTTCACTCTGCCCGAGGCGCTGTCCACGGTGCAGGAGTAGGCCGACATGGCGCTGGACACCGCGGATCTGGGCGCGCTGGTCGCAGCGGCGTCGCGGATCCTCGATGTCGCCGCCGAGCCTTTCCTCGCCGGCCACCGGGCCGACTCTGCGGTCCGCAAGGGCGCCAACGACTTCGCCACCGAGGTCGACCTGGCCTTGGAACGGCAGATCACCGAAGCGCTGGTGGCCGAGACCGGAATCGGGGTGCACGGCGAGGAGTTCGGTGGGCCCCCGATCGATTCGCCGCTGGTGTGGGTGCTCGATCCCATCGACGGGACGTTCAACTACGCCGCCGGATCGCCGATGTCGGCGGTCCTGCTGGGGCTGCTGCGCGACGGTGAGCCGGTCGCGGGGCTGACCTGGCTGCCCTTCGCCGACCAGCGCTACACCGCGGTCGCCGGTGGCCCGCTGATTCGCAACGGGGTGGCGCAGCCGCCACTGAAATCCGTTGACTTGGCCGACTCATTGGTCGGCATCGGCACCTTCAACGTCGAGTGGCGCGGCCGGTTCCCCGGCCGCTACCGACTTGCGGTGCTCGAAGGCCTGACCCGGGTGACCTCGCGGACCCGGATGCACGGCGCCACCGGAATCGACTTGGCCTATGTCGCCGACGGGACCCTCGGCGGGGCGATCAGTTTCGGCGACCACATCTGGGACCACGCTGCCGGTGTGGCCATGGTGCGCGCAGCCGGCGGCATCGTCACCGACCTGGCCGGCGCAGCGTGGACGGCCCGCTCGGATTCGGCACTGGTCGCCGCGCCCGGGGTACACGATCAGATCCTCGAGATCCTCAAGCGAGTCGGCGCACCGGGGGACTACTGAGATGGATAAGCCCAGCGGTTCAGCGAGGCTCGACGCAGGAGAGGCGAAGCTGGGACCGATGCATAAGCACAGCGGTTCAGCGAGGCTCGACGCAGGAGAGGCGAAGCTGGGACCGATGCATAAGCACAGCGGTTCAGCGAGGCTCGACGCAGGAGAGGCGAAGCTGGGACCGATGAATAGGCACAGTGATGTAGCGGTACGGGTCATTCCGTGTCTGGACGTCGACGGCGGCCGCGTCGTCAAGGGCGTCAATTTCGCCAACCTGCGCGATGCCGGCGACCCGGTCGAGCTGGCCGCGGCCTATGACGCCGAGGGAGCCGACGAGCTGACCTTCCTCGATGTGACGGCGTCGTCGTCGGGCCGGGCGACCATGCTCGAGGTCGTCGCACGCACCGCCGACCAGGTGTTCATCCCACTGACCGTCGGCGGCGGAGTACGCACGGTCGCCGACGTCGACGTGTTGCTGCGCGCCGGCGCGGACAAGGTATCGGTGAACACCGCCGCGATCGCGCGCCCGGAACTGTTGGCGGAGCTGTCCCGCCAGTTCGGTTCCCAGTGCATCGTGTTGTCGGTCGACGCCCGTACCGTCCCGGCCGGTTCGCCGCCCACCGCTTCCGGATGGGAGGTCACCACCCACGGTGGCCGGCAGGGCACCGGTATCGACGCGGTCGAGTGGGCGATTCGCGGTGTGGAGCTCGGCGTGGGGGAGATCCTGCTGAACTCGATGGATGCCGACGGAACCAAAGCCGGATTCGATCTGTCGATGCTGCGCGCGGTTCGGGCCGCGGTGAACGTACCGGTGATCGCCAGCGGGGGAGCCGGTGCGGCAGAGCATTTCGCCCCGGCGGTGGGTGCTGGTGCCGATGCGGTCCTGGCCGCCAGCGTCTTTCATTTCCGGGAACTCACCATCGGCCAGGTCAAGGCCGCAATGGCGGCAGAGGGGATCACGGTGCGATGAGTCCGATGTCCCTGGATCCGGCGATCGCGGCGCGACTCAAGCGCAACGCCGACGGGCTGATCGCAGCAGTGGTGCAAGAGCGCGGCAGCGGCGACGTCCTGATGGTCGCCTGGATGGACGACGAGGCGTTGGCCCGCACCCTGGCGACCCGTGAGGCGACGTATTTTTCGCGTTCCCGCAATGAGCAGTGGATCAAGGGCGCGACGTCAGGCCACACCCAGTACGTGCATGCGGTGCGACTGGACTGCGACGGTGACACGTTGCTGCTGACCGTCGATCAAACCGGTGGTGCCTGCCATACCGGTGATCACAGCTGTTTTGACGCGGACGTGTTACTCGGTCCCGCAGATTGATTCGCGCATAGCTGCGTAGCGGTATGCTGGCCGATTGTGAACTCCGACGAGCCTGATGACTGGTACCAGTTGGAGCACGAGCCGCGTCCCAGGGGTTTGGAGTTGGAGCGGCTGTCGCTCCAGATCGACTCGCACTATGCGCAGGGCACCGTTAGCGACATCGAGGCACACATGCCGCGCGACGGATCGCGGATAGTCGCGCTGACAAACCAGCTCAGTGAATCGCAGGCGCACCTGGAGTCCGCGTCGGCGAAGTTCAATGAGTTGGCCTCGGCGATTCCGGGCGACATTGTCGATCTAAGTGATCGGCTGTCCGGCATCCTCAACGGAGCGGTTGCAGAAGCAGACGACATCCGCGCGGAGGCGCAGCACTTCGCGGACGAACTGCGCGCCGCGGCCGAGAACGAAGCCGCGGCGATTCTCGCAGACGCCGAGGCGCAGCGCCGGGAGGCGGCTGAGTTGCGGGCCGAGTTGGAAACCCAGCACAAGCAGCTACGCGCGCAAGCCGCTCACCTGCGGCGACAGGCCGTTCTCAGTGCCGCCGAGATCATGAAGGAAGCCGAGAGCCACGCCTCGGCGATCTTGACCGAGATGAATCAGGCGATCACCAGCCACGTCGCCGACGCCCAACGGCGCTTGGCCGAACTCATCGACGCGCGCGCGAAAATCGTCGGCCAGATAGAGCGCACAACGGGTCAAGTTAATCGCGCGAATCAAGTTAACGCAGAAACTCACGTGAATGCTTCTCTTCAGGCTGATCGCGAATCTGCTTTGTCCGGCCGAGAAACTTGGTTTCGCGAAAATCGCCCGCACTGAACCACTGCGCTGCCATTTGAATCATTGGTGACACCTCCGCGCCTGTCTGCTACGATTCCCCGCGCGGCAGCTATCGTGCAATAGCCGACTTGCTTTCATTAGCAATTACGTTCGGCCAGAAGCCGGGTAGCGCCCGGCAGACGACCAGGTCTTGTCGGGAGAAGGGGTCAGTCGCGGATGCTGGATATTCCTGAATTCGAAACTCAGCTTCGCGGGTTCGATCGCAATGAGGTCGCTGATTACCTTGGTCGGCTTCACCATAGAGTTGAAATTCTGCGCGACCGCACTAAATCCCTGGACTCGGCCAGGGGGCACGCTCGATCCGACTGCGAACGGCTTTCCGCCGAGATCGCGCGGCTGCAGAATGACCTCGCGCAGCGGACTGCCGAGGCCGAGGCAAAGCGTCGGGAACTCATTGCGGAAATGACGCAGCTGCACAGCCAGTTCGAACAGATCACGGCACCGGTCGACACCGTCGAGGGGATGTCGGATCGCATCGCCCGGATGATGCGTATCGCCTCAGAGGAAGCCCGGCGCACCAAGGAACTGGCCCACCAGGAGGCGGAATCGCTGAGCGGGGACCTGCGCAAGCAGCTGATCGCCGCCAGAGCCGACCGGGCGGCCGCCGCCGCGGAACTGGCCGAATTGCAGGCCTCGGCCAACATGCGCCGGACGAAGATCTTGGAGATCGCGACGGCACAAGCCCAGGAGATTCTGCGGCTGGCGCATGAGGAGCGCGACCGCATCGCCGAGGAGACTGAAGAAGCCGAGCGCACCCGCCGTGCGGTGTACCAGCGCCTGGCCGAGGAGGAAGAACGCCACCGCCTGGCAGCGCACGAAACGCTCGACGAGCAATTGAAGCTGGCCTGGGAGGAAGACGAGCGTCACCGCGCTGAGGCGCAGCGTCGGCTGGACCAGAATTTGCGGGCGGCCTGGGAACAGACCGAGGCCGCTATCGCCAAGCTCGAAACGGAGGCGCAGTGGGAGGCTGCGACACTGGTCGCCGCCGCGCAGCACGAAGTCAAGGTGATCAGTGAACGCGCTCAAGCGGAAGTGGATCAGCTGAAGCAGGAGCGCACCGAACTCGTCGGCGACCTGAAGCTGATCAAGAACTGGATCAATACCCGTTAGGGGACCCCACACGGTCGCCGGAACTGGAGTCAACCGCCAATCCCTCAGGACGGCAAATGAGTCCTGATTTCGCGAAGATCGTCCGCGCTTAAGGGGCTTTTCCCCACTGCAAGGCCGGTGACACGCACTTGTGGGTCTGATACGCTCCGTCGCGTGGGGACTGGAGCCAGCATGCCCATTTGGCCTCCCGCACAAGCCAACTCGGTTGAACGCTGGTTGCCCATCGACCCGCAGACCGAACCTGTCAGGTGCTTAGGAGTACGCCGGTGGCACTAGAGATTCCCGAATTCGAAACGCAGATGCGCGGTTTCGATCGCAACGAGGTCTCCGACTACATCGCACGTCTGCACCACGAGATCGATATTCTGCAGGACCGCAGCAAATCCCTGGAAGCAACGAAGTCGCAGACGCTGATCGATCGCGAACAGCTCGTCGCTGAGGTCACCCGGCTGCAGAGCGACGTGGTCCGGATGACCGCCGAGGCAGATTCGGAACGACAACGTCTCACCGCCGAACTGGCCCAACTGCGATCGCAGTTCGAGCAGGTCACCGGTCCGGTGGACTCCGTCGAGGGCATGTCCGATCGCATTGCGCGGATGATGCGCATCGCCTCCGAGGAGGCGCGACGCACCAAGGAACTGGCCCGCCAGGACGCCGAGGCGCTGACCGCGGAACTGCGCGAGCAGTTGGAAGCCGCCAAACACGATCGGGCCGCCGCCAGTGAGGCGCTCTCGGAGTTCCAGGCGTCCACCAACGCCCGCCGGACCAAGATCCTCGAGGCCGCGACCCAGGAAGCCGAGCAGATCCTGCAGATCGCGCACGAGGAGCGCAGCCGTATCGCCCGGGAGATCGAAGAGGCCGAACGCAGCCGCCGCGAGTTGTACCAGCGCCTGGCCGAAGAGGACGAACGCAACCGCCGGGCCGCCCAGGAATCCCTGGACGAGCAGATCAAACTGGCCTGGGAAGAGGACGAGCGCAACCGCCGAGAGGCCCAACACCGCCTGGACCAGAAGATGAAGGCGGCGTGGGAACAGGCCGAGGCCAATATCGCCAAGCTCGACAAAGAGGCCCGGCTGGAGGCGTCCTCCTTGATCGCCGGCACCAAGCGCGAAGCCAAGGTGCTCACCGACCGCACACAGGCCGAAGTGGAACTGCTGAAGCGCGAGCGGGCCGGAATCGTCACCCACCTCAGCGAGATCAGAAACTGGATCGACACCACCGTCGGAGAGAACCGCCACGTGCCCGATCTGCCCGAAGCGCCCGCCGCTGAGATCGCGGACGCGCCCGAAGCAGAGCAGGACGCCGACTAGGGCAGTCAGCCGACTCGTTGGTGCCCGGTGCTACCGCCCGCTAGGCCGACGAGCGCGCCCGCAGCACCTCCAGCGCCTTGTCGGCGTGGGTGTCCATGGAGAATTCGCTGGCGATCACATCCAGCACCGTGCGGTCTGTGTCGATGACGAACGTGGTGCGCTTGACCGGGATGAGCTTGCCCAGCAAGCCGCGCTTGACGCCGAACTGTTGTGCCACCGTGCCTTCGGTGTCGGACAGCAGCGGGTAGTCGAAGCCCTGCTGGTCGGCGAATTTGGCCTGCTTGGCCACCTCGTCGGCGCTGATCCCCACCCGGGTGGCCCCGACCGCGGCGAACTCGCCGGCCAGGTCGCGGAAGTGGCAGGCTTCCTTGGTGCACCCCGGCGTCATGGCGGCCGGATAGAAGAACAGCACCACCGGCCCACCGGCCAGCAGGTCGCTGAGTTTGCACGGCGCCCCGGTCTGGTCGGGGAGCTCGAAGTCGGCCACGGTGTCACCGGTTTTCATGGCGGTCACGCTACTCCGGGTGCGGGTGCGGCGGCGACGGTAGTGGTGAGCGGGCGATGCGGTTGCGCCGGCCCGGCCCCGGCGAGCCGAAGGTGCCCCCAGCGATCGCCAGTGCTGGTTCTGGCGACCCGCCGATGTCTGGGAAGATGGGCGCGTGCAAACCACGAGCACTGCTAAGGCCGGCGTCACATCCCGGGCGGACTTCCGGGCGCTGGCGGCTGAGCACCGCGTGGTCCCGGTGACCCGCAAGGTGCTGGCCGACGCCGAGACACCGCTGTCGGCATACCGCAAGCTGGCCGCCAACCGCCCCGGCACTTTCCTGCTGGAGTCGGCCGAGAACGGCCGGTCGTGGTCGCGGTGGTCGTTCATCGGCGCCGGGACGACGTCGGCGTTGACGGTGCGCGACGGCGCAGCGGTGTGGCTGGGGGCTGCACCGCAGGATGCACCCACCGGCGGGGATCCGTTGCAGGCCCTGCGTCAGACACTGACGCTGCTGGAGACGGCCGCTATCCCCGGGCTGCCGCCGTTGTCAAGCGGCCTGGTGGGTTTCTTCACCTACGACCTGGTGCGTCGCCTGGAGCGGCTGCCCGAACTGGCCGTCGACGACTTGCAGCTGCCCGACATGCTGCTGCTGCTGGCCACCGACATGGCCGCCGTCGACCACCACGAGGGCACCATCACCCTGATCGCCAACGCGGTCAACTGGAACGGCACCGACGAGCGCGTCGATGAGGCCTACGACGACGCGCTCGCCCGCCTCGACGTGATGGCCGCGGCGCTGAGCCAGCCGCTGGAATCCAGCGTCGCCACCTTCGACCGGCCCGACCCGGTCTACCGCGGTCAGCGCACCGCCGAGGAGTACGGGGCGATCGTTGAGCGGCTGGTCGGCGAGATCGAGGCCGGCGAGGCGTTCCAGGTGGTTCCCTCGCAGCGTTTCGAGATGACCACGCCGGCGGACCCCCTCGATGTCTACCGGATGCTGCGGGTGTCCAATCCGAGCCCGTACATGTACCTGCTGCAGGTGCCCGACGACGACGGGGGACTGGCCTTCTCGATCGTGGGTTCCAGCCCGGAAGCGCTGGTGACCGTCCAGGACGGCCGCGCGACCACCCACCCGATCGCCGGAACCCGGTGGCGGGGGGCGACCGAGGATGAAGACCAGCTGCTGGCCAAGGACCTGTTGAACGACGAGAAGGAGCTCGCCGAGCACCTGATGCTGGTCGATCTGGGCCGCAACGACCTGGGCCGGGTGTGTGTTCCGGGAACCGTGCGGGTCGCTGATTACAGCCACATCGAGCGCTACAGCCACGTCATGCACCTGGTGTCCACCGTCACCGGAGAGCTCGCCGTCGACCGGACCGCGCTGGACGCCGTGACCGCGTGCTTCCCGGCGGGCACCTTGTCCGGGGCACCCAAGGTGCGCGCGATGGAGCTGATCGAGGAGGTCGAGAAGACCCGGCGCGGCCTCTACGGCGGCGTCGTCGGCTATCTGGACTTCGCCGGCAACGCCGACTTCGCGATCGCGATCCGCACGGCGTTGATGCGGAGCGGCACCGCCTACGTCCAGGCGGGCGGCGGAGTGGTCGCCGACTCCAACGGGCCCTACGAATACACCGAGGCATCCAACAAGGCTCGGGCCGTGCTGGCCGCCATCGCCGCCGCCGAGACACTGGCAGCGCCCGGGACCGATGGCTGACGGTCGCGAACGCAACGACACTCGCGCGCTGCGCGGGGCACAACTGCTGCTGGTGGCGGCCGCCGGAGTTCTCTGGGGCGCCGCACGGCTGCCGTGGGTCCTGATCCGCTCGTTCGACGGACTCGGGCAGCCCAAGCAGATCACCCTCACCGGCGCGTCCTGGTCGACAGCGCTGCTGCCTCTGGCGCTGCTGTGCCTGGCCGCCGCCGTCGCGGCGATGGCGGTGCGCGGGTGGCAGCTGCGGGTGCTGGCGGTGGTGCTGGCTGCGGTGAGTCTGGCGTGCGGTTATCTGGCCGCCAGCATGTGGGCGGCCCGCGACGTCACCCTGCGGGCCCTGGACATCGCCGAGATTCCGCTGACCTCACTGCTGGGCACCGAGCGCCGTCTGAGCGGGGCCGCGTTGAGCATGGTCGCCGCCGTGGGTGTCCTGGCTGCGGCGGTGCTGCTGATGCGCGTCGCCGCACACAGCGCCGGCCGGGTGACCAAGTACTCGGCACCTGCGGAGCGGCGCGCGGCGGCACGTGACGTCGCGGCGGGCGAGCGCGCCGACCCGGGTGGCCCGCAGCTCTCGGAACGCATGATGTGGGACGCCCTCGACGAGGGCCGTGACCCCACCGGGGATGCAGATGATGGGGCGCCGGACCCCGACGGCTAGGTGTTCTTGACGGGCCGGTGACACCGCGGACAGCGACGGTCGTTACCCTTCATAAAGGTCTTCGACGAAAGTCCACTGGACGCGGGAGAGGAAGCGGCAGTCATGAGTTCGGCATCCGTTCTCGACTCCATCATCGAGGGAGTCTGCGCCGACCTTGCCGCCCGAGAGGCCCTCGTCCCGCTCGCGGAAGTCAAGGCAGCGGCCGAGGCCATGCCAGCGCCACGGGACGTGATGGCAGCGCTGCGTGAGCCCGGCATCGCGGTCATCGCCGAGGTGAAGCGCGCCAGTCCGTCCAAAGGCCAACTGGCGCCCATCGCCGACCCGGCAGAGCTGGCCGGCTCCTACGCCGACGGCGGGGCCCGCGCGATCAGCGTGCTGACCGAGCAGCGCCGGTTCAACGGCTCGCTGGCCGACCTGGACGCGGTACGTGCCGCGGTGTCGGTTCCGGTGCTGCGCAAGGACTTCATCGTGCGGCCGTACCAGATTCACGAGGCCCGCGCCCACGGCGCAGACATGCTGCTGCTGATCGTGGCGGCGCTTGAACAACAGGCATTGGAATCCCTGCTGGACCGCACCGAGTCGCTCGGCATGACCGCACTGGTCGAGGTGCATACCGAAGAAGAGGCCGACCGCGCATTGACCGCCGGCGCCAAGGTGATCGGTGTCAATGCGCGTGATCTGACCACGCTGGAGGTCGACCGCGACTGTTTCGCGCGGATCGCGCCCGGACTGCCCACCGAGGTGGTCAAGATCGCCGAGTCCGGGGTGCGGGGCACCGCGGACCTGCTGGCCTACGCCGGTGCCGGTGCGGACGCTGTCCTGGTCGGCGAGGGACTCGTCACCAGTGGCGACCCGCGGGCGGCCGTTGCCGATTTGGTCAGTGCGGGTAAGCATCCGTCCTGCCCGAAGCCGGCTCGCTAAATGTCAGACACCACGCACCCGATTATTCCGCGTGCCAGCGCCGGAGTGGCTGAGCCGTCCGCACATGATCCCGATGCCCGCGGGCATTTCGGCGTCTATGGGGGCCGCTACGTCGCCGAAGCGCTGATGGCCGTCATCGAAGAGGTCACCGCCGCCTACGACAAAGTGCGCAACGACCGGGAATTCCTGGACACCCTCGACGACCTGCAGACGCACTACACCGGCCGACCCTCACCGCTGTATGAGGCCGAGCGTCTGACCGCACACGCCGGCGGGGCCCGCATCTTCTTGAAGCGAGAGGACCTGAACCACACCGGTTCTCACAAGATCAACAACGTGCTCGGCCAGGCACTGCTGGCCCGACACATGGGCAAGACCCGGGTGATCGCCGAGACCGGCGCCGGTCAGCACGGGGTCGCCACGGCCACCGCCTGCGCCTTGCTCGGCCTGGAATGCGTGATCTACATGGGTGCCGTCGATACTCGCCGACAGGCGCTCAACGTGGCACGGATGCGACTGCTGGGCGCCGAGGTGGTCTCCGTCGAATCCGGTTCGCAGACCCTCAAGGACGCCATCAACGAGGCCTTCCGGGACTGGGTCACCAACGCCGACCGCACCTACTACTGTTTCGGCACCGCGGCCGGGCCGCACCCGTTCCCGGCCATGGTGCGCGACTTCCAGCGGATCGTCGGCCTGGAGACGCGAGTTCAGATCCAACAGATGGCGGGCCGACTGCCTGACGCCGTGGTGGCGTGTGTGGGCGGCGGGTCGAACGCCATCGGCATCTTCCACGCGTTCCTCGACGATCCCGCGGTCCGGCTGATCGGATTCGAGGCCGGCGGCGACGGCGTCGACACCGGCCGGCACGCCGCGACATTCGCCGGCGGAACCCCGGGCGCCTTCCAGGGATCGTTCTCCTACCTGTTGCAGGACGACGACGGTCAGACCATCGAGTCGCACTCGATCTCGGCCGGGCTGGACTACCCGGGGGTGGGCCCCGAGCACGCCTGGCTGCGTGAAACCGGACGCGCCGAGTATCGCCCGATCACCGACGGCGAAGCAATGGACGCGTTCGGAATCCTTTGCCGCACTGAAGGAATCATCCCGGCAATCGAGTCAGCACATGCGGTGGCCGGTGCGCTCAAGCTGGCGACCGAGCTGGGGCCCGGCAAGGTCATCGTGGTCAACGTGTCCGGCCGCGGCGACAAGGACGTGGAAACCGCCGCCAAGTGGTTCGGTCTGTTCGACGAGGCAGGAGACGCGTCGTGAGCGGCCACGCCGGCGACCGGCTGGCCCCGATGTTCACCGCGTGCCGCGCCGAAGGCCGCGCTGCGCTGATCGGCTACCTGCCGACCGGCTACCCGGACGTGCCGGGCTCCATCGCCGCGTTCACCACCCTGGTCGAATCCGGTTGTGACCTCATCGAAGTCGGTGTGCCTTATTCCGATCCGGGAATGGACGGCCCGACCATCGCACGCGCCACCGAGACTGCTCTGCAGGGCGGGGTGCGGGTACGCGACACGCTGACCGCGGTCGAGGCCATCACCAAGGCCGGCGGACGAGCCGTGGTGATGACCTACTGGAACCCGGTGCTGCGCTATGGCGTCGACGCGTTCGCTCGCGATCTGGCGTCGGCCGGCGGACTGGGTCTGATCACCCCCGACCTGATAGTCGACGAAGCAGATGACTGGATGGCCGCCTCCGAGCAGCACGCGCTGGATCGGATCTTCCTGGTCGCCCCTTCCTCGACCCCGCAGCGACTGTCCGAGACCGTCAAAGCGACCAGCGGATTCGTCTACGCCGCCTCCACGATGGGCGTCACCGGCGCCCGCAACACGGTGTCGAACGCGGCGCCGGAACTGGTGGCCAGGGTGCGTGAGGTCTCCGACATCCCGGTCGGTGTCGGGCTAGGGGTGCGCTCGGGCGCACAGGCCGCCGAGATCGGCGCCTACACCGACGGTGTCATCGTCGGTTCGGCGCTGGTCAGCGCGCTAGCCGATGGCCTGGCCGCGCTTAGGACGTTGACGCAAGAGCTCGCCTCCGGTGTGCGTCAAAAGGTTTCGATGCAATGACGTTGGACTGGCTCACCTATTTTCCCAGTCCTGCGCGCGGTGTCTGGCACCTCGGACCGGTGCCGATCCGGGCCTACGCACTGTGCATCATCATCGGCATCGTCGCCGCCCTGGTGCTCGGTGATCGCCGGTGGCGGGCCCGTGGCGGCGAGCCGGGCGTCATCTATGACATCGCGCTGTGGGCGGTGCCGTTCGGGCTGATCGGTGGCCGGCTCTATCACTTGATGACCGACTGGCGGACCTACTTCGGCGAGGGCGGCGTCGGATGGGAAGCGACGCCGCGGATCTGGGACGGCGGCCTGGGGATCTGGGGCGCGGTAGCGCTCGGTGGGGTCGGCGCGTGGATCGGATGTCGCCGCCGCGGGATCTCCCTGCCGGCGTTCGGCGATGCCGTCGCACCCGGAATCGTCCTGGCACAGGCGATCGGGCGCATCGGGAACTACTTCAATCAGGAGCTCTACGGCCACGAGACCACGCTGCCGTGGGGTCTGGAGATCTTCTGGCGCCAAGACGCCACCGGGGTCCGCGACCCGCACCTACTCGACGGCGTATCGACCGGTGAGCTCTACAAGATCGTGCAACCCACGTTCTTGTACGAATTGTTGTGGAACCTCGTGGTTTTCCTCGTGCTCATCTACGTCGACCGACGGTTCCGGATGGGTCACGGACGGTTGTTCGCCCTCTACGTCGCCGGCTACTGCATCGGCCGGTTCGGCATCGAGCTGCTCCGTGACGATGCAGCGACTCACATCGCCGGAATCCGGGTCAACTCGTTCACGTCGACGTTCGTCTTCATCGGTGCGGTGGTGTACATCCTGCTCGCAACCAAGGGGCGCGAGGACCCCGAAGCCATCCGTCGAGCATGGCAACCCGACGAAGCCGCCGACCGGGACGCTGCCGCAGTGGCAGAGCCCGAAGTCGAGTCGGACGAAGAGCACGCAGAGTCCGCCGACAAAGAGCTGATGGCGGCCGGCGTCGCAAACGGTGTCGGCTCGGTGGTCCGGGTGCCGAAAAGGCTTACCGGCGAAGCCGAATTGGCAGAGGCTGACGCTGATGACGATGCCGAGGCCGCGGATGAGCCGGAGTCGGTGGTCGGCGAGTCGGATGCCGTGGCCGACGCCGAGGCCGACGAGGAAGMCGCCATTGCGGACACCGACGAAGCCGAGGAGCAAGACGACACCGAGGATTCCGAGGAACCGAAGGTAGTCCCAGAGGACGCGGCCGAGGAGTCTGCCGAACCCGAACCCGGGCCCGAACCGGAGGCGGTGGCCGACGAAGACGAGCCGGCTGACTCCGAGCCGGACAGTGACGACGGTACGGCCGCTGAGGACTCGGGCGGCGACGTCGTCGACGAATCCGACAACTCAGATGAAGCCGAACAACCCGACGAACCCGTTGACGAGGCCGCCGACGAACCGGCAGCCGACTCGGACGACTCAACCGACCCAGACGACCCGGTTCAGTCCTGACCGCGGGCCCACCGCCGCATCCGGCATTTCTGGCATGCTCAAGAGATGACCGTTCCCTCGTGGCCCCCACCGGGGCCGCAGGGCGGGGGACAGCCCCACCCGCCACCGCCGGGCTACCCCGTGCCGTATCCGGGCTACGCGGAGGCATGGGCGCCCCACGGACGTCATCCCAGGACGGGCCAGCCCTATTCGCCGAAGTCGAAAGTCACCGCCGCACTGTTGCAGTTGCTGGGGTTCTTCGGCTTTCTCGGGTTCGGACGCATATATCTGGGCCAAACCGGGCTGGGCCTGGTCCAGCTGTTGATCGGTGTGTTGGCCACCATCACGACCTACGGGTTGGGCCTCGTCGTGCCGCTCGTCTGGGGCATCGTCGACGCGATCCTGATGCTGAGCGGGCGGGTGGACGACAAGCAGGGTCGACCGCTGCGCGATGGCAGCTGAACCACCGCCGCACCCCTGCGTCACAAGGATTTTCGTTGGCCGCAACCATTCCTGAGGGAGTCGGCTCAGCCGGTCCGACTATGCTGGTGCCGTGAATAGACGCGGAAAGATCGTCTGCACTCTTGGTCCCGTGACCCACTCCGCGGAGATGGTCCGGGCACTCGTCGACGCGGGCATGGACGTGGCCCGCCTGAACTTCAGCCACGGCGATCACAAAGACCACCAGGCTTCCTACGAGTGGGTGCGCGCTGCTTCGGATGCCACCGGGCGGGCAGTCGGTGTGCTGGCCGACCTGCAGGGCCCCAAGATCCGGTTGGGGCGTTTCGCCGACGGCCCCGTCTATTGGGCCAACGGTGAGACGGTGCGGATCACCGTCGAAGACTGCCCCGGCGACCACGACCGGGTGTCGACCACCTACAAGAAGCTGGCCGCTGATGCAGCTCCGGGTGACCGGGTGCTGGTCGACGACGGCAAGGTCGGACTGGTGGTGGAGCACATCGACGGCGATGACGTGGTCTGCACGGTCACCGAAGGCGGTCCGGTCAGCAACCACAAGGGGATTTCGCTGCCCGGCATGAAGGTCTCCGCGCCGGCGCTGTCGGAGAAGGACATCGAGGACCTGGAGTTCGCGCTGGAGCTCGGCGTCGACATCGTGGCGCTGTCGTTCGTGCGCTCGCCGGCGGACGTGGAACTGGTGCACGAGGTGATGGACCGGGTCGGCCGTCGCGTCCCGGTGGTCGCCAAGATGGAGAAGCCGGAGGCCATCGAGAATCTCGAGGCCGTGGTCCTGGCCTTCGACGCCGTCATGGTGGCCCGCGGTGACCTGGGCGTGGAACTGGCGCTCGAAGAGGTGCCGCTGGTGCAGAAGCGGGTCATCCAGGTGGCACGCGAGAACGCGCGTCCGGTGATCGTGGCCACCCAGATGCTGGAATCGATGATCGAGAACTTCCGGCCCACTCGTGCGGAGGCCTCCGACGTGGCCAACGCCGTACTCGACGGCGCTGACGCAGTGATGCTGTCGGGGGAGACCGCCGTGGGCAAGCACGCTCTCGCTGCCGTGCGCACCATGAGCCGGATCATCTGTGCGGTGGAGCAGAACTCCACGGCGGCACCGCCGTTGACGCACGCTCCGCGCACCAAGCGGGGCGTGATCTCGTTCGCCGCACGCGAGATCGGTGAACGCCTGGACGCCAAGGCATTGGTGGCGTTCACCCAATCGGGTGACACCGTACGACGGCTGGCCCGGTTGCACACGCCGCTGCCGTTGTTGGCGTTCACCGCGCGCCCCGAGATTCGCAGTCAGTTGGCGATGACCTGGGGAACCGAGACCTTCATCGTCCCGCAGGCACACACCACCGACGGAATGATCCGCCAGGTGGACAAGGCACTGCTCGATCTGGGTCGTTACGAGCGCGGTGATCTGATGGTCATCGTCGCGGGCGCCCCACCGGGAACCGAGGGCTCCACCAACATGATCCACGTGCACCGACTCGGGGAGGACGACATCTAGTGCCGGCCGAGCCGAACACGGATCTCGAGGAACTGCTGACCGTACTGGATCTCAAAAGTGTCGGCGACGACGCCTTCGTCGGATCGCACCCGAGCAAGACGCCGCTACGCACCTTCGGCGGCCAATTGATGGCCCAGTCATTCGTGGCCGCCAGCCGTACCGTCGCCGAGCACCTGCCGCCCGGTGCGTTGTCAGTCCACTTCATCAACGGTGGTGATCCGGCCCGCGACATCGAATTCCGGGTGCACCGACTCCGCGACGAACGCCGGTTCGCCAATCGCCGGGTCGACGCGCTGCAAGGTGACACCTTGATCGCCACGTCGATGGTCTCCTACCTCTCTGGAGGTAGCGGGCTGGAGCACAGCGTCGAGGCGCCCACGGTCACCGAGCCCGAGTCGTTGCCGCGGTTACGCGAACTGCTCAACGGCTACGAGGAAGTGGTCCCTGGCTTCGTCAAGGCCCCGCACCCGATCGAGTGGCGCTACACCAACGATCCAGCCTGGGTGATGCGCGACAAGGGTGGACGACTGAGCCACAACCGGGTCTGGGTCAAGGCCGACGGGACGATCCCCGACGACCCGGTCCTGCACACCGCGATGTTGGTCTATTCGTCGGACACCACGGTGCTCGACTCGATCATCACCACCCATGGGCTGTCCTGGGGCTACGACCGGATCTTTGCGGCCAGCGCCAACCACACGCTGTGGTTTCACCGGCCGATCCGGTTCGACGACTGGGTGCTGTATGCGACGTCGTCACCGGTGGCAGCCGACTCCCGGGGGTTGGGCACCGGACACTTCTTCGACCGATCTGGGCAACTGCTGGCCACCGTCACGCAAGAAGGCGTGCTGAAGTACTTCCCCAGCACTGATATGTAGGGATGTTTGTCAAGTCCCAGGGTGAAGCGGCGGCCACGACCGTCGTCATGGCCGCCGCTTCGTGACCAGGTGAATGTGGGTTGTCGAGCGTGTCGTATCGACGCGTATCAAGTCTGATATTCGCGGGTTGGTTACCGCAGGACGGGACTTTCGAGTCGGAGTTGGCCGCTATCTAAGGTCGAGCGTAATGCGTTGCAGGGCAGCGACATCGTTCATAGCGCAGCCGCGGGTCACT